>JAGOXN010000281.1 GCA_018059685.1 Steroidobacteraceae bacterium
GGCTGACGAACAGGTCGAACGCCTGGTAGAGATCCTTCGCGTCCCGGCGAAACCCGGTGAAGTGCACGCGTTCGCCCGCGAGACGGCGTAGTGCGCCGCGCTCCGTCCCGTCACCGACGATCACGAGCCTGCCGCGCGGCAGTCGCGCCGCTTCGAATGCCCGCAGCAGCACGTCGAAGCCCTTGCCGTGTACGAGGCGCCCGACGGCGCCGACCACGAAGTCGTCGTCGCCCGCGCCGAGTCCATCGCGCAGCTCGCGGCGGCGCTCGGGCGTGAGCTTCGGCTGCGGCACCAGCGAGTTCGGCAGGAGATAGACCTTGCCCGGATATCCGGGCGGCACCGTCGCCACCTGCCACTCCGAGATGCAGAACAGGCCGTCGGTCTGCAGGAAGTGGGGTCCGTTGATCGAGAGATGGAGCGTGCACACGTGTACGGCGCCGCTGCCGATCTGCACGACATAGCGCGTCCCGCGGCGCAGGTGCGTATGGATCACGTCGGGTCGAATGGCCTCGATCGCCTCCGCCAGGCGTCGCCGCGTGAACATGCGCGCGGGCAACTCGATCACCGTGACGCGCGGGTCCAGGTAGTCCCGGATGCTGGTACCACCTGCACTACGATGATCGCGCCGGACCATGAGCGTGACGTCATGGTCGACGCACATGGCATTGCAGGCCTCGGATGCGGCCCGCTCGGAGCCCGCGAACCCGCGCGAGAGGATGAGCTGCATGATGCGCAGGCGTCCCGGTGCCCGGAAGGCGGGTTCGTGCGGCCGGCCCACGCCGGCGGGTAACAGCCGTTCGATGGCGTCCACCGCGACATCGGCGCCGTTGCGCAGGTCCAGGGCTTCGAGGCGCCCGCGGATGTCCTCGCGTCCAGGCGCATCCGACAGGAGTTCGCGGGCTGCTGCAGCGAGCGCGGCCGGATCGAGCCGCGCGGAACGCAGGAAACCCTGTGCGACACAGGCCGCAATCGCGTCAGGCTGGTCCCCGGCGATCGGCGCGGCGACACACGGCGTACGTTGTGCGAGGGCCTGCAGCAACAGGCTGCCGCCGTTGATCACGGCGACGCGAGCCTCGCGCAGCAGTCCCATCAGCTGGCCGTTGGCCAGGGACCCGAGCACGTGCAGGCCCGTGGACTCGCCAGCGGTCGCCTCGAAGCGCGCGCCCATGACCGCCACCACCGGCAGTCCGCAGGTCCGGGCGATCTCGCGCGCCGCTGCGTGAAACACGCGGACCGCGTCGGGCCGGTGATCGAAGAGACCACCGCCCCCGGGACACACGAGCACGTACCCATCGCGCTCGAGGCCGAGTCGCTCCAGCAGTTCGCGGGTCGCCGGTTCGTCCAGCGGTTCATGCATGGCGTCGAGATACCCGATCTCGCAGCGCGGGGCCAGTCGCAGGCGCACACGCTCGCCGGGCGTCAGATCCCCCGCCATGAAACGCGGCCGGGCGATCCAGTGGCGGTCCATCCAGCGCATGCGCCGCAACCGGAAACCCTTGCGACGCGTCGTGCGCCGCGAGCTCAGGTAGATCACGCGCGCACCGAGTTGCCGCGCGCGACGGTACTGCGCCGCGCTGCCGGCGTTGTCGAACACGACGACATCCGGATGAATGCGCTCCATGAGCGCGTTGACCGCCCCGGTCTCGAGCGTGGGCGACCGCTCGACGAGGTGCACTGGATACGGGGCTTGCGCCGCGTAAGGTGCATCGCGACTCGCGACAAACGTGATCGAGCCTCCGGGCCAGCGGCGCTCCACCGCACGGGCAAGTGCGAGCGCCCGGTAGAACTCGCCGGCTCCGGCAGGACCCGAAACAGGCACGAACAGCATTCGCGGTGGCCTCATCGCGCGATCTCGAACATCGGACGCAGGTACCGGATGCGCTCGACCGGGTCATCGAGTTCGAGGCAGTGCTGCTTGTGGTGCATCGGAACCGGGAGGATCTCGGCGAGGCGCGCGGACACCCAGGCGGCGTCCTGCGGGTGGCGTTCCATGCCGAGATAGAGTTCCGCGAGTTCGCCGAGGGCGCTCTCGAGCAGGGGGCCGAGTTCCGCGAACTCGTCGGGCAGCGCGGCGGCGCGCTCCTCCGGCAGCCACTCGACCTGCGCGACGTTGAGTCCATCGCGCTCCCGCCGGCACGCGAGGATGCGAAAACGCCGCTCGCCGACGGCCCGGATGCCGAGCAGGCCGCCGGCCTCCTGCGAGAAGTCGACGATGCGCGCGTAGGTGCCGATGTCGCAGGTCGTCGCAGACCCGCCGGCCTCCTGTCCTTCGAGGATCTGCACGACGCCGAATCCACTGCCGTCGCGCATGCACCGACCGACGAGGTCGACGTATCGAGCCTCGAAGATGCGCAGTGGCAGCGGGCCGCCGGGAAACAGCACCGTGGTCAGCGGGAACAGCGGGATCTCGACGCCTGCGGTCACCGTGGCTCGCTCAGGCCCCGGCGCGCGCCTCGAGCGCCGCGAGCAGCCGCTCGTGCAGCCCGCCAAACGAGCCATTGCTCATGAGCACGAGATGGTCGCCGGCGCGCGCCTCGCCGGCCAGTGCCCGTGTCAACTCCGCGAGGTCGGCGTGCACGACGGCGAGCGAACCGAGCGGCTGCATCGCCTCGGTCACGTCCCAGCGTACCTCGGGTGACTGATAGATGAACACGCGGTCCGCCGCGCGCAGCGACTCGGCGAGGGCCGCCTTGTGCGTGCCGAGCTTCATCGTGTTGGAACGCGGTTCGAGCACGGCGATGACCCGCCCCTGGCCCGCCTTGCGCCGCACACCCTCGAGCGTGGTCGTGATCGCCGTCGGATGGTGCGCGAAGTCGTCGTACACGATGACTCCACCCACCGTTCCCCGCACCTCGAGCCGGCGCCGCACTCCGCCGAAGCGTCGCAGGGCCTCGATCGCAACGCTCTCCTCGACGCCCGCATGGCACGCGGCGACGACGGCGGCGAGCGCGTTCTCGGCATTGTGCCGGCCGACCGTATTCCACTCGACCGAGCCTAAGAGCCGGTCGCGGCGCACGAGGTCGAAGCGGGCGTAGCCCGACGCCGGGTCGGCGACGACCCGCCAGTCCGCAGGCACCTGTGGATCGACCGCGAATCGCTCGATCGGCGTCCAGCAGCCCATCTCCAGGACCTGCGCGAGGTGGTCGTCCGTCGCGTTCACCGCGAGGAGCCCATTGCCCGGAACCGTGCGCAGCAGCAGGTGGAACTGCCGCTGGATCGACGCCACGTCCGGGTAGATGTCCGCGTGGTCGTGCTCGAGGTTGTTCAGGATCACGGTGCGCGGCCGGTAATGGACGAACTTCGCGCGCTTATCGAAGAACGCGGTGTCGTACTCGTCGGCCTCCACGACGAAGTGCCGGCCCGCCCCGAACCGCGCACTCATGCCAAAGTCGAGCGGCACGCCGCCGACGAGGAAGCCCGGCGCGAGGCCGGCGTGCTCCAGGATCCATGCGAGCAGGCTGCTCGTGGTCGTCTTGCCGTGCGTCCCGGCCACGGCGAGCACCCAGCGCCCCTGCAACACGTTGCGCGCCAGCCATTCCGGGCCTGACTCGTACGGCCGGCCGCTCGCGAGCAATGCCTCGACGAGAGTGTTGCCGCGGCTCATTACATTGCCGACCACGAAGACGTCCGGCTCGAGCTTCATCTGCTCGGGCTCGTAGCCTTCGATCACGTCGATGCCGAGCGCCGCGAGTTGCGTGCTCATCGGCGGGTAGACACTGCGGTCGGAGCCGGTGACACGGTGACCCGCCGCGCGCGCCAGCGCGGCGATGCCGCCCATGAACGTGCCGCAGATGCCGAGGATGTGCAGGTGCATGATTCAGGGGCCCGGCGCGCGCACCGTGGCGAGCAGGACATTGACGACCAGGAAGTACGTGAGCGCCACACCGATCCCGGTGAACAGGTTCGAATCCGTGGCGAGCTTGATGATGCGCCCCGTCACGAGTGCGAACACCGCGACGAGACCGAGACCGAGCGCCTGCGCGAGCGGCGCCGCCTGCCCGTCCGCCGCGGCTGGCATGATGAACTGCAGCGGCAGGTACAAAACGAGGCCGAGCAGCGCGCCGGTGCCGAGCACTGCGGACACGGTCTGCGCGTAGCGCTCCAGGTGACCAAAGAGCTTGAGCACCAGCCATACCC
>JAGOXN010000282.1 GCA_018059685.1 Steroidobacteraceae bacterium
GGGAGGACGCCACGACGGCGTCCTCCGTCCGTAGATTCTCCAGTCACTGCATGCAGTCTGCCCCTGCGCTCGCGTTGCAAGCCGCTGTAGCAGCGTCGAAAAAATGCTATGTGCGCCGCCGAAAACGCCGCATCGTCCACATGGATGATGCCTCTGTCACTTCCCGGCTGGCTTTCCGAGGAAGAACCGCTCTGGGTCGAACAGCCGGAGCATGGCCAGTTCCTCCGCGCCCGACGGTTGAAGTTCCTGCAGCTCGTCGGAAACTTTCAGATCCCAACCGCAACGCTGGCGGATGTCCGCCACGGCCTGCCTCCGATCGCGACCGGCTGTCGCGAAATACCCGGTCAGCACGAGTTCGTCGCTGCCGAGCTTCTCGAAGCGACCCATGGTCGAGACGACGCAGCGGATCTTCGTTCCCGGGCTCGTGACGTAGCCGACTTTCTCGACGAAGGTCTGAGTTCGCTGTACGGCGACCACCACGGTCTCTGCGGCCGAAGTGACGATGTCGTTCGCCCCTCCCGATCCGACGAGAAACTCGCCCGTGGCGGTGCGGGTGGAGTTCACGTTGCCATATCGGTCGATCTCGCCCGCGCCGATGGTCCCTATGCAGGCATTGGTGGCGCCGCAGCCGTGCAGGCCCAGCGCTTCGAATACATCCGTGAGCAGGGTGCAGGTGGGCAGGTTTCGGTAACTGGTCAGGAAAGGGTCGGCCGGCCGCGGATCGAAGCCGTACATTCCCGTTTCGGCGATCAGGGCCAGATCGACTCCCTCGCCTCGTAGTTGATGCGCCGCCAGCCAGCACATGAGCGAGGCCTGCCCGGCACCGGCCAGCACGGTCCGGTAGCCGTTGCTGTCGATGCGCTTTGCCACTTCACGGGCGGCCTGGACGATCATCTCCTCGACGCTGCCCGCCGCGCGCTCCTGGTCCAGCGTCATCGAGTGTCGTTCCAGGTCTTCCTGCCAGGAATCCGGTTCCGCCGCCCGGTGAATCGCGCGCAGGCGCTCACTGCCCAGCCGGGCGAGATACGCGTCATGGCTCTCGACGTCGAGGATCCACTCCCTGACCCAGCCGTCGTAGCGCTCCCTGGTGCTCTGCGCCTCGCGGTGTTCCCGCATGAACGCGTAGTCATTGGCGTATGCGCGCAGTTCCGGTATGCCAACGCTGTAGTTGCCATACGGATGCGAGCCGTACGGTACCTCGCTCACGGAGAGCACGATCTCACCGGGAATGCGCGCGAGGTGCGAATGCCGGCGGATGAAGTCCGTCGATACGAGCTTGTGTGCGGTGAGCACCACGCCCTGCCGCGCGGCCAGGGCGCCGTAGACGTTCTCCTGATATGGAGGAAAACAGATGGCGTTGCCTGCCCGGTCCGCCGCCCACACGTGCGCGAATGCAATGTCCGGGCAATAGGCCCGGATCACGCCTTGCACGCCGCCCGGATTGAACGGATCGGCGAGCTCGAAGTAGTCGCCCGTGGCCTGTCGCTCCGTGGCGAGGGAACTACCCGTGATGGAACGGGTAGTCAGGAACGGCACTCCCATCGCCCCAGCGAGCAGGCGTTGGGCGATCGTCAGCATGGTCCAGTTCTCGATCTCGAACCCGCCCCGCTCCAGGGCCCAGCGCGTCACCGGGCTCGGGCCCGGAGTGGGGTAACCCTCTCCGGCGAAGGACACGACGGCTTTGCGGAGCAACCCGAGATGGGCGAGTTGCAGGTAGCTGCCGCTCAGCGCAGAGGAAATGAACTCGAAGCCGGGGCGCATCCCCGAAAACTGGCGGCAGATCTCGTACATGGCCGCCTGTGGTCGGGCCTGCATCGTCACTGGATTGATCTTCATGCCGGGCCGGACGAAGCGCCGGATCGCGTCCCCGAGATCCATGCGCTTGTCCGCGGCGCTATCGTGGATAGCGGCTATCCGCCGGGCAACGACCTCACGCCACGGATTCAAGGCAACCTCCTCGCATCGCACCCGTCAGGCCAGTGCGTTCAGGCGCGCCCGCGCGGCGGCGAACTGCGACTGCAGGGTCGCCACCAGCGCCGCTACGGTCGGGATGCCATCGATGGCGCCCACGCCGTGTCCGGCACTCCAGATGTCCTTCCACGTCTTGGCGCCCACCGTTCGAGAACCATCGGCACTCGTGAAGGCCATTCTTGCCGTTTCGCCGGGCGCCCGGACGAGATTGTCGGGGTCGAGGCCCGCCGCGCGAATGGATGGCTTCAGGTAGTTACCGTGGGCACTGGAGAAATAAGGCGTGTACAGAACGTCGCTCGAACCGGAGTCGACGATCATCTGCTTGTAGCCCGCGGCCGCATTCGCTTCCTCGGTGGCGATGAAGCGCGTGCCCATGTACGCCAGGTCGGCACCCATCGCAAGCGCCGCCAGAATGTGCTCACCGCGGGTGATGCTGCCCGCCAGGACCACCAGGCCATCGTAGATGCGTCGCACTTCGCTCACCAGCGCCATCGGGCTGAGCGCCCCCGAGTGACCGCCAGCGCCCGCACACACCAGGATCAGGCCGTCGACGCCCGCCTCCAGTGCCTTCTCCGCGTGCCTGAGACTGGTCACGTCGTGCAGTACACATCCACCCCAGGCATGAATGCGAGGCACGTACTCGGTGGGAGCGCGCAGGCTGGTGATGACCAGCGGCACCCTGTGCTCCTCGAGCACCTCGAAGTCGGCATCCAGTCGCGCGTTGCTCTTGTGCACGATCTGATTGACGGCAAACGGCGCCACCTTCTCCCCGGGATGTGCCTGGACATAGGCTTGCAGCCGACGCTCGAGTCCGGTCAGCCATTCATCGAGTACCCCGTCCCCGCGTGCATTCAGCGCCGGAAACGACCCGATGACTCCGTTCAAGCACTGAGCCAGGACCAGTGGCGGCGTCGAGACGATGAACATCGGTGAGCACAGCACCGGCAGTGTCAGCCGATCCCCGAGCGACGACAGGAGTGCCGCGTCTGCTCCGGTCCCGTGGCACGGCGCTCGAGCCGTCTCGCGTGGCATGCCCTGTTTGTCCATGGCTTTCCAATTCATCCGGAAACCCGCGTCTTGCGGCCTGGTCAGGGCTGCCAGCGCTCACCGTGGCGCTGCCAGGGATTGTCGTCCGCGTGCGCGGGTAGCGCGAAGCGCGCCTGACACTCGGTGTTGACCCTGTCGCCCACTGAGACGGCGAGATCGAGGTCGATCCAGCAACAGCCGGTGGAATCCACCGACTTGCGCGCCACCCGCCCGGAGAGGGTCATCGTGTCGCCGGGGAACACCGGAACCTTCATCTTGAACTTCATCCTGCCGAGCCGCCCCTTGGGGCCCGTCCAGTCCGTGACGAAACGCTGGAACCAGGCGGCGTTCGTCGGGGTATTGATGAAGATGTCCCTGGTGCCGTTGCGATTGATGGCGAAATCCCGGTCGTGGTGCATTGGTCGCCAGTCGCGACTCGCGATCGCGCCGAGAACCACCGTAGTGGCCGTCACGGGGCAAGTCAGCGAAGGCAGATCCTGCCCCTCCTCGACCTCACCGAACGTCAGATTGCGCGCGGTGCTCATCGGACGCCCTTGATGTAGATGAGGAAGTTATAGGTGTCGGTGCCGCACCACTCGCTGCGCTGGTTGACCGTCACGACATCCACGGTGCAGAAACGGCCGCGGCCGAGCTTCGTGTCCTTGAGCTCACCGAGCGAGCGGCAGTACTGGCTGGTGGTCAGCACATCGCCGATTCGCACCGGCTCGCCGAAGCTCACCTCGTTGCTGGCGACGATACCCTCGGGCAGCCCGACGAGATCCTTGATGTCGAAATAGAGCTGCATCGGCTTGCGGTCGCCGCTGGCGCCCGGAATCCAGTGATGGCGCTTGAACCAGGCCGACAGCATCGCCGGTGGTGTGATCGGCCCCCCCGTGATGTCCCGGGCTGTATCCGGATCCCAATACAGCGGGTTACCGTCCTCCACCGCAGCGCACATGCTGTAGACGTAGCCGATCTCGATCGGAAACTCGGTCTGCTCCACGTAGTGCGGCTTGCCGATCAGATCGCGCACCGCGGCGGGTAGATCACTCGCAATCTCCGTCACCTTTGCCAACTCCTGACCGAAGTCACTGCCCACTCGATCGCACCA
>JAGOXN010000283.1 GCA_018059685.1 Steroidobacteraceae bacterium
GGCGCTGATCGGGCGCAGTCCGGCGCGACGGAGCCGCTCACGCATCCAGAGCGGCGCCTGTGCCCTGGGATCGACGCCGCGGATGACGCGCGCCGCGAACCGCACGCAGCCTGCCCCCGCGTCGAGCTCGACCGGGAACCGGTCGTCGGAACCGGCCGGCACGGCGACCTGCGCGGGCCCGCCGAGCGCCGCGCCGGTGAGGACGGCCACTTCGCGCGCAACGCCCAGCATGCTCATGCAGTCGCCGCGGTTCGGCGTCAGGTTGATCTCGAGCACCGTGTCGTCGAGCGCGAGCGCCTCGACGAGCGGCGTGCCGGTGGCGAGTTCGGCGGGCAGTTCCATCAAGCCGCTCGCATCGTCGGAGAGCCCGAGTTCGCGCGCCGAACAGAGCATCCCGAAGGACTCCACGCCGCGCAGCTTCGCCTTGCGGATCTCCATGCCCCCGGGCAGCGTCGCGCCGAGGGTCGCGAGCGGAGCCTTCATGCCCGCGCGCACGTTGGGCGCCCCGCAGACGATCTGCAGCACCTCGGTGCCACTTGATACCCGGCACAGGCTCAACGAATCGGCGTCCGGGTGGCGGCCGCACTCGAGCACCTCGCCGACCACGATGCCCGGGAGTGGCGGGGCCGCGGGCTCCACGGCCTCGACCTCGAGGCCTGCCATAGTGAGGCGCGTGGCGAGGTAGCGGGCGTCGAGGCCGACACCCAGCCATTCGCGCAACCATGCAATGCTGACCCGCATCGTGCCTTCTCCCCGCTCAGCCGAACTGGCGCAGGAAGCGCAGGTCGTTCTCGAAATACAGACGGATGTCGTTCACGCCGTAGCGCAGCATCGTGAGGCGCTCGAAACCCATGCCGAAGGCGTAGCCCGTGTAGCGCTCGGCGTCGATGCCGACGTTGCGCAGCACGTTCGGGTGCACGACGCCGCAACCTGCGATCTCGAGCCAGCCCGTGCTCTTGCACACGCGACAACCGCGCCCGCTGCAGAACACGCACTCGATGTCGACCTCGGCCGAGGGCTCGGTGAACGGGAAATACGAAGGGCGGAAACGGATGCCGAGTCGTCGCTCGAAAAACTGCTCGACGAACTGGTGCAGCACCGACTTCAGGTGCGCGAGGCTCACGCCCTGGTCCACGACCAGGCCCTCGAGCTGGTGGAACATCGGCGTGTGCGTCATGTCCGAATCGCAGCGATAGACGCGGCCCGGCGCGATCAGCCTGAAGGGCGGCTTGCCGCGCAGCATCGCGTGCACCTGCACGGGCGAGGTGTGCGTGCGGAGCAGCCGCCCGTCCGGGAAATAGAACGTGTCGTGCATCGCCCGCGCCGGGTGGTTCGCGGGAATGTTGAGCGCCTCGAAGTTGTGCCAGTCGTCCTCGACCTCGGGGCCTTCCTCGATGGCGAACCCCGCATTGCGGAAGATCGCCTCGATGCGCCGGCGCGCGCGCGTGAGCGGATGCAATCCGCCGGGCTGCTGTCCTCGGCCGGGCTGGGTCACGTCCACGCGCCCCGCCACGAGCTTGCGCTCGAGTTCGATGCGCTCGAACTCGGCCTGTCGTGCGGCGAGCAGGGCACCGATTTCGTCGCGCACCGCATTGATGCGCGCCCCGGCCTCGCGTCGCGCGTCGGGCTCGAGTGCGCCAAGCGACTTCAGGAGCGCCGTGATCGTGCCCTTCTTGCCGAAGAACTCGACCTTGAGGCCCTCGAGCTCGGCGAGGCCGGCCGCCGCCGCGACGCGTTCCCGTGCCGCGGCGGCCAGTGGGTCGAGGTCCCGGGTGGTATCGCTCATCGCGCAGCCACCGCGCCCAGGGGCGTCAGGCGGCGAGGCTCGCCTTGGCCTGCTCGGCGATCTTGCCGAACGCCTCGATGTCGTGCACCGCGAGGTCGGCGAGCGACTTGCGATCGATCTCGAGTCCCGCAGCCTTGAGGCCCGCCATCAGGCGGCTGTACGACAGCTCGTAGCCGCGCGCCGCCGCGTTGATGCGCGTGATCCACAACGCGCGCATGTCGCGCTTCTTGGCGCGCCGGTCGCGGTAGGCGTACTGGCCGGCCTTGATGACGGCCTGCTTCGCCACGCGGTAGACCTTGCGGCGCGCGTTGTAGTAACCCTTCGCCTTGGCGAGGACCTTCTTGTGCCGGCGTCCTGCGATGACGCCACGCTTCACTCGTGCCATGGGTCACCTCCTCAGGCGTGGGGCAGCAGCTTGTCGAGCCGGACGAGGTCCTGCTTCGCGACCATGGTGCTGCCGCGCAGCTGGCGCTTCCGCTTGCTCGTCTTCTTGGTGAGGATGTGTCGCTTCTGCGACTGGCCGCGCTTGAAGCCTTTCGCCGTCTTGCGAAAACGCTTCGCCGCAGCCCGGTTGGTCTTCAACTTGGGCATGTCGACTCCTGTTTGTCATGGCCCGTTTCACCACGGGCGAACCCGCGGATCGAGGGCGAAGAGCGGCTCGCGCCGCCCTTACTTCTTTTTCGGCGCCATCATCATGACCATCTGCCGGCCTTCCATCAGCGGCTGCTGCTCGACCTGCGCGTAGGGCGCGAGGTCGTTCTGCAACCGTGACAGGACCTGCCGGCCGATCTCGGTGTGCGCCATCTCGCGGCCGCGGAACCTCAGGGTTACCTTGGCCTTGTCCCCTTCCTGGAAAAAGCGGATCAGATTCCTGAGCTTGATCTGATAGTCGCCTTCGTCAGTCCCGGGACGGAACTTCACTTCCTTCACCTGGATCTGTTTCTGCTTCTTCTTCGCCGCGTGGGACTTCTTGTTCTGCTCGAACAGGAACTTCCCGTAGTCGACGATCCGGCAGACCGGAGGCTCCGCCATCGGCGACACCTCCACCAGGTCCAGTTCTTGCGATGAGGCAAGCTGCAGCGCCTCGTAGCGGCTCATCACACCGACCTGCTCGCCGTCTGCGCCGATGATGCGCAACTGCGGGGCGGTGATCTCGTCGTTACGCTTTACGCGCTTGGTCGTTGGAGCAGCGATGCGTCATACCTCCAGACAAACTTGGCCGCGGCTCGCGACTTCCTCGACAAGCCTCGCAGCGATCGTCTCGAGAGACATCGCTCCGAGATCCTTGCCACTGCGCGTGCGCACGGCCAATGAATCCGACCCCGACTCGCGGTCGCCCGCGACCAGCAGGTACGGGACCCGCTGCAGGGTGTGTTCGCGAATTTTAAAGCCGACTTTCTCGTTACGCAAATCCGTCTCGACCCGAAGCCCCTGATTTTTCAGGATTTCGGCCGCCCGACGGCAATATTCGGCCTGTGCGTCGGTGATGTTCATGACCACGGCCTGCACCGGGGCGAGCCAGGTGGGGAAGCGTCCAGCGTAATGCTCGATGAGAATGCCGATGAAACGCTCGAGCGAGCCCAAGACCGCCCGGTGGAGCATGAGCGGCGTGTGGGCAGCCCCGTCGTCGCCGATGTATTCGGCCCCGAGCAGCGAGGGCAGGACGGGGTCGAGCTGCAGGGTACCGCACTGCCAGTCGCGGCCGATGGCATCGCGGAGCACGAACTCGAGCTTCGGCCCGTAGAAGGCGCCCTCGCCCGGGTTCAGCGTGTACTCGAGTCCGGCCGCCTCGCAGGCATTGCGCAGCGACGCCTCCGCCTCGTCCCACAGTGCGTCCGAGCCCGCCCGCTGTGTGGGTCGGTCGGAGAACTTGATGGCGATCTCGGTGAAACCGAAGTCGGCGTAGACGCTCTTCAGCAGCGCGCAGAACGCCGCGGTCTCCGCATTGACCTGCCCTTCCGTGCAGAAGATGTGCGCGTCGTCTTGCGTGAAGGCGCGCACCCGCATGATGCCGTGCAGCGCCCCGGAGGGCTCGTTGCGATGGCAGGCACCGAACTCGGCCATGCGCAGCGGCAGGTCGCGGTATGACTTGATGCCCTGCCGGTAGATCATCACGTGGCAGGGGCAGTTCATCGGCTTGACCGCGAGGATCCGCTCCTCGGACTCGGCGATGAACATGTTGGGCGCGTAGTTCTCCCAGTGCCCCGAACGCTCCCAGAGCGCACGGTCCACGAGCTGCGGCGTGCGCACTTCGACGTAGCCCTCCCTGGCCAGTCGCTCGCGCATGTACTGCTCGATCGTGCGCCACA
>JAGOXN010000284.1 GCA_018059685.1 Steroidobacteraceae bacterium
GAGCCGCTCGATGTGGGCATCCGTCGCGCGGCCGCGGCGCTTCTCGAGTTCGGCTTCCATGCGCTTGAACTGCATCGCGAGCTGCGCACGCTGGATCCACAGGTCGGGCACGCGCTTCAGGTTGCTCGCGAGCCTGAGCCACGAGAGCACCGCGATCAGCCACTTGGTCGGGTCCCACTGCCACCAGCGCACGCCATTGCGGTAGTCGTTCTGGAAGATGTGGTGGAAGTTGTGGTAGCCCTCGCCGTAGGTGAGGAACGCGAGCGCCGGGTTGTCGCGCGCGGTGTTCTCGTCGGTGTACGGCTGCGAGCCCCACATGTGCGCGAGGGAATTGATGAACCACGTGAAGTGGTGATTCACGACGAGGCGCAGCAGGCCGCCGAGCAGGAACACGCCCCACAGGTCGCCCACGGCCCAGCCGAGCGCGAGCGGCAGGCCGACGTTCGTCGCGATCGCGAGTGGCAGATACCAGCGGTGCTGGAACATCACGATCGGGTCGCGCTCGAGGTCCTTCGCATTGGTGAAGTCGTTCCGCCCGCTCGGGTAGTCGCGCAGGATCCAGCCCATGTGCGAGAACCAGAAGCCGCGCTTCGCGCTGTAGGGATCGCGCTCTACGTCGTCCACGAACCGATGGTGCGTGCGGTGCTGCGAACCCCAGATCAGGATGCTGTTCTGCAGCGCCATCGCACCGAACAGCGCATAGAACAGGCGCACGGACCCGTGCGCGCCGTACGCGCGATGCGCCCACAGCCGGTGGTATCCCGCGGTGATGGAGATCCCGCAGGCCCACAGGAACCCGACGAATGACAGCCACGCCCACAGGCCGTACCCGCGCGTGAAGCCATACCAGGGCACGACAACGAGTGCCGCGACCGCGGTGCCGATCATCACGATGGAGGTCAGCCAGTTGATCGGGGCGCGCTCGAACTGGGCGGCGGCTGCTTCGTTCTGCATCAGTGACTTACAGCTGGTCGACGGCGACCAGACTGCCCCCGGAAAGAAATCGGGATAGTCTACAGGGCGCAGGTCCGGTCTGCCCGGCTGTCGCAGCACGCATGGCCGGCGGAATTCGCCGACAATGCCGCTTCGTAGCCGCGCCCCGGATGCCGCACCATGAATCACGCCATTGCTGCCCGCGCGTTGCACGTCATCGGCGTCGTGCTCTGGATCGGCGGCGTCGCCTTCGTCACGACCGTGCTGCTGCCGGCCGTCCGACGCATGAAGACACCGGCCGAGCGGGTCGCGTTCTTCGAGTCCGTCGAGCGGCGTTTTGCCTGGCAGGCGCGCGGCACGACGCTCCTCGTCGGCGCCACGGGCTTCTACCTCGTGCACGCGTGGAATCTCTGGGATCGCTTCGGCAGCGCCTCCTACTGGTGGATGCACGCCATGGTGGCGATCTGGACCTTGTTCACCGTGATGCTTTTCATCGCGGAGCCGTTCTTCCTGCACCGCAGGATTCTCGAACGTGCCGAGCGGGAGCCGGAAGCCACGTTCCGCAGGATCGAGCGCCTGCATCGGGTATTGCTCCTGTTGAGTCTCCTGACCGTATTCGGCGCCGTGGCTGGAAGCCATGGATGGCTGCCCTGAGTCCCGGGCGCCCGGCGCGGTTCCCAGGCATTGCGGCTCGTGCGCACTTGACATCCCGGCCCAGACAGGTATTTTGCACAGCAACAAATGTTGCATTGCGGTATTTCGAGGGCGCATCCGTTGGTGGCGAGCAAGGTCCAGGAGTTCATGAGCGAGCGGCGGCAGGCGTTCGCCGATCGGGTCGAGAGGCTCCGTACCCAGCCCGTCGCCTCGGCGCGCGACTCCGCCATACGCTCGGCCCAGCGCCTCAAGGCTCTGAGGGAGCCCGTCCGTGACGTCGCCCGCTCCGGTGTTCGGCTCACGTCCATCTCGCAGAGCACGGCGCAGAGCCTGATCGAACTCCTGGGGGAGGTCCTCACCTCCGCATTGACCGGGGCGGCTGTGCGTCTCGAGCGCGCCGCCCGCAGCGAGAGCCTCGTCGAGCTCGTGCGCAGCCGGGATGCAGGGCGGGGTGTCGCGCGCGACCGCATCCTGGGCGACCTGCGCCAGGCGGTCGGGATCCTCAGGACCGCGGGCGGCGACATCCGCAAGGTCGCGACGCAGACCTACGCGAAAATTTCGGACCAGGGCGGTACGGCGCCGGGTGCAAAGCAGCCGGCGCGTGCCCGCAAGCGCAGGAGCCCGGCACGCAGCAAGGCGCGAGGTGCCCGCCGGGCGGCGTGACCCATCGGGGCGCCCACACCGATTGAACTGGTTACCACCGATCTCCCCCTGATTGCGCCCTCTTCGGAGGGCGCTTTTTTTTGCCTCGTCTATCGACCGGCAAGGCGGCAGAGTTCGACGAGCTGCACGAAGGCGGCATCGCCGTTGGCCTCGGCCGCCCCGGTCAAACCTTCGCCGAGTTCGAAGGCGTCGCCCCGCACGCAGAGCAGCCAGGCATCCGCGGTCAGGGCACCGATCACGCGTTCATACGTATCGAGGACCCCAGCCGGCGCGAGCGCGTGAGTCGTGTGTGCGAAACCGGTCGACGGCCCCACGCGCCGCAGTTCGAACGGCGCGGGCGTGCCCGCACCCGCGTCGACGAAGATCACGCGCTCGCGACCCTCGATCTCGAGCGCGTGCTCGACCTGCAGCTGGTAATCGGTGATCACCTCGATCTGTGGCATCGCGAGCGCCTCGAGCCGCCCTGCGAGCGCCGGGCCGATCGCGTCGTCGCCGCGACTCGGGTTGCCGACCGCGAGCACCAGCACCGGCGCCCGCCGGCTCACGAGGATCCGCGCACCCGGCTGTCCACGACGGCGCCCTCCGCGTCGATGAGTTCCACCGCCAGCGGCATCCTGCCGATCGCGTGCGTGGCACAGGACAGGCAGGGGTCGAAGGCGCGCACCGCCACCTCGATGTGGTTCAGCAGCCCCTCGGTGATCGTGCGGCCATCGAGGTACCTGCGCGCGACCTCGCGGATCGCCGTGTTCATGGCCTGGTTGTTGTGCGTGGTCGAGACGATGAGGTTGGCCCGCGCAACCTGGTCGTTCTCGTCCACGCGGTAATGGTGGATGAGCGTCCCGCGCGGCGCCTCGATGACGCCCACTCCGCGCGCCTGCCGCTCGCCGCTCGCGACGAGGTCGCGGCCGGTGAGATCGTCGTCGTGCAGCAGGTCCTTGATCGCCTCGGCGGCATGCAGCATCTCGATCATGCGCGCCCAGTGGAAGCCGAGCGTGGAGCGCGCCGCACGTCCATCGGCGAAGGCGAGGAACTCGCGGCGCTCGCGGTCGGCAAGTGGCGTCGGGATGAAGTCGCAGCGGGTCACGCGGGTGAGCGGACCCACGCGGTACCAGCCATCCTCCGCACCGAGGTCCCTGAGGTACGGGAACTTCATGTAGGACCAGGCCTTCACGTCCTCCGCGATCTGCGTCCAGTAGCGGTCGTAGTCGACGTGGTCGAAGATCGTCCGGCCGTCCGCGTCGCGCGCGCGCAGCCCGCCGTGGTAGAGGTCCATCGCGCCGTCCGCACGGACCAGGCTCAAGGTGTGCGCGCGGAAGGTGCCGAACGCGCCGTACGACTCCAGGTTCTGCTCGAACAGTCGCCGCACGAGCTGCACCGCGTCGCGGCTCCAGGCGATGACCTGGTAGATGTCGCGGCGCAGTTCGTCGCGCTCCGCCGCCGTGAGGCTCCTGTTGACGCCGCCCGGAATCGAGCCCGTGCCATGGATGCGCTTGCCCGCGGTATGGCGGATGACTTCCTGGCCATACTTCCTGAGCAGCACGCCGCGGCGCGCGACCTCCGGATGCGCAGCCGCGACGCCGACGATGTTGCGCCGCGCGACGTCGGAGTCGAATCCGAACAGCAGGTCCGGCGAGGAGAGATGGAAGAAGTGCAGCGCGTGCGACTGCAGGATCTGCCCGTAGTGCATCAAGCGGCGGATCTTCCCGGCCGTCGGCGTGAGGGCCTTCGCGCCCACGACCTGGTCGAGCGCCTTGCACGCCGCGAGATGGTGGCTCACCGGGCAGATGCCGCAGAGCCGCTGCACCATGACTGGCACTTCCCAGTA
>JAGOXN010000285.1 GCA_018059685.1 Steroidobacteraceae bacterium
GAGCGCGATGCTCCAGCCGTGCCCGATCGGCTCGACCGTCACCTCCGCATGACGTGTGACCGGCTCCGTGCGGTCGGCGTAGGCCACCGGGACATAGCCTCCGGGCTGAATCGAGGTGGGCGCCGACATGAGCGTGACTGTCTGCTCCATGGGATCACGCGAGCACTTCGCGCTGGTGTGGCGCGAGCCGGAAATTCTGGTTCCAGTCGTAGGCAATCAGCAGGTCCATCAGTTCGCTCGGCTCGCCGCGCCGGCGCCTGGCACGCTCGGCCGCGAGCGTCTCGAGGGCGGGATGCACGGCGGCGCCGAACAGCGATTCCAGATAGGCGGGCGGAATGCGCGGCTCGCCCGTGGGGCGACCCGCCGCATCGAACTTCGGCGGCGAGAGCGGCGGCACGTAGAAAACGTTGGGCCCGAGTCCGTACTCCGGATGCAGCGGGATGGCGACCCGCCACTGCTCGACCAGCTTCCAGATCGGTCCCTGCCGGTCGTCACGGTAGCCCACGAAACGCAGGCGGCCCGGGCACTGGCGCGCGCAGGCCGGTGCCACGCCTTCCTCGACGCGCGGCAGGCAGAAGATGCACTTGGCCGAGACCTGGCGCACGTGATCGTAGTACACCTTCTTGTACGGGCAGGCCTCGACGCAGAAGCGATAGCCGTGGCAGCGATCCTGGTCGACCAGCACGATGCCGTCTTCCCGGCGCTTGTGGATGGCCGCGCGTGGGCAGGCATCGAGGCAGGCCGGGTGCGTGCAGTGATTGCACAGGCGCGGCAGGTAGAAGTAGTGGTTATCCCGCGGAAAGCGGCCGGCGCCCTGGTCCTCGTCGAAGTTCGGGCCCCATTTCACCGGCTCCGCAGGCTTGATCCAGGCCTTCTCCCGCGCGCCTGCCGAGGCAAGCGCCTCCTTGTGATTGAAGGTCCAGGCGCGCCCGTAGCCAGTGTCGATGTTCGGGACCACGCCGCGCCGGACCTCGCCGCCCTTCGTGCGCCCGCCCGTCGCCGGATCGTGGATGTCGGCCGGGAAGCCCCGGCCGGGCAGCGTCTCGACGTTGTTCCAGTAGGCGTAGTCCATGCCCTCGTCGGTGTTCCAGAGCTTCTTGCAGGCGATCGTGCAGGTCTGGCAACCGAGGCACTTGTTGAGATCGAGCACCATCGCGACCTGCCGGTCGGGCTGCGGGACGTCGTATTTCATGCGAAGCCCCTCATGACTTCACCACCGGATTCGCGCCGGTCGGCTGGCCGGTCCAGGGACGGATGCCGACGCGCGTGTCCTGCACGGCGCTGCCGGGCTGATAGCGGTTCATCGCATGACGGATGTGTCCGTAGCCGCCGGCCATGTGCAGGGGGTTGACGAGTCCCGGTATCAGGACCTTGTAGGACTCGTGATTCGGGAACTGGTGCGGTTCCCAGGCGTGGTAGTAGTAGGCGACCCCGGGGCGCACCATGGTCGAGAGCTTCACGCGCATGCGCACCGAACCGTAGTCGTTGAAGATCTCCGCGTACTCGTAGTCCTGCACGCCCAGGCGCGTCGCATCCCCGGGGTTCATCCACACCTGCGGCTCGCCACGCTGCAGCCGCAGCATCATTGGCGTGTCGCGCCAGGTGGAATGGATCGACCAGCGCGCGTGACAGCTCACGAACTGGAAGGGGTAGTCGCCGCCCGCCTTCGGGCTCTCCTTGTGCGTGGCGAACTGCTCGCGGAACTCCACGAACCAGGGATGATCGATGAAGGTCGTGATGCGCCCGCTGTAAGTCGGCCAGGGCTCCTTGTGCTCGGTGAAACGCGTGAGCGTCGTGAGCACGCCCGCGCCCGTCCAGTCGGGGTTGTGGAGCGAGGTCGCCGCAACGTCCATGCCTGTGGCGGTGTAACGGGCGATCCCGGTCTGCTTGAGACCTGCGACGGTCATGCCCGCGGTGGCCTTGCTGCCGAGCACCTCCTCCGCGAGTTTCTCGGCGTCCTTCGGTCCCAGTGTGCCCTGGTTGGAGTAGCGCTGGTGCAGCGTCTTCCAGTCGATCGGGCCGCGCCCGCAGCCGTCGAAGACCGGCAGGTTCCGCTCCTGCGCGAGGCGCTCGATCTCGCGGCTCAGCAGCCAGTAGATCTCGTACTCGTCCTTCGACTCGCCGAGTGGCGGCACGGCGGCATCGCAGTAGTGCAGGTACGGAACGTGGGCCACCGAGTACTTGATGCCCGGTTTCTCGTACCAGCCGGCCGCCGGCAGGATGTAATCCGCGTGCATGCCGGTGAAGGTGAACTTCGGGTTGATGTCGACGATCAGCTCCATTTCGTCGAGCACGTGGGCCTTCAGGTGCTGTGGCAGGTTGTTCCGCCGCAGCAGGTTCGCGCCGCCGCTGAAGTAGACTTTCGGCGGCGCCTTGCGCGGCAGGCCCGGCGACCAGCCCCGCTCGTGCGCCTCGTCGTAATAGGCACCGAGTGGACGCGGCGACATGTCGTGCTGCTCGCGATCGAGCGCGGCGCGGTAGCCCTCCGCCTTCAGGTTCACTTCCACCACATCCGTCGTGCAGAGCTTCTGGTTCAGGTACCTCGTCTCGCCCTCGAGGGCCACTTCGAGTTCCGTCTTGCGCTTTCGAGCGATGTCGAGCACCGCGTTGAACAGTTCGCCCGGCGTGATCGAGCCCAGGAGTACGGCGAGCCGGCCACGCAGCCCCGGCTGCTCCATCCGCATGGCGTTGCTGAAACCGTCGAGATCGACCCAGCCCGTGGACTGGTAGCCCGCTCCCTTGCGCCCGAGCGCGCCCTTGAGCGCCAGGCACAGGATCTTCGTGCGGTTCATGAGATCGGAGTGCATGTAGCGGTTCGCACCCCAGGAGGACAGCACC
The DNA here is from genome assembly GCA_018059685.1 of Steroidobacteraceae bacterium. Taxonomy (GTDB): domain Bacteria; phylum Pseudomonadota; class Gammaproteobacteria; order Steroidobacterales; family Steroidobacteraceae; genus RPQJ01. The sequence goes on from JAGOXN010000285.1 coordinate 2,839, forward strand.
ATGGGGCGCTTCGCCCTTGCCCAGCCTTCCGCGAACTGCCGCACCTGCTCGACGTGCAGGCCCGTGACCTGCGCCGCGTACTCGAAGGTCCAGGGCTCGAGGTGTTCCCTGAGCAGCGAGCCCACGGGCGCCACCATCACCGCGGCGCCGTCCGCAAGTCTCACCGGCCACTGCCCGTCGATCGGTGGCTCGAAATCGAGTGTCAGGCGGCGCGTCGCGCTGCCCGAAGCGCCAGGCGCCTCCACCGGGGCACCGAGGCCCGGGTGCCACAGGTAGAGACGATCCGGACGACCACCTGCCTTCAGGTCCTCTTCGCGCAGGAAGCGTCCGGTGTCGAGGCGCACCAGCAGTGGCAGGTCGGTCTGCTCGCGCACGAAGGGCAGATCGACGGCGTTGGCCGCGAAGAGATGGCGTGCGACGGCGAGACCGAGTGCCGCATCGGTGCCGACCGCGATGGGCAGCCACTGGTCGGCGTGAACGGCGGTCGCCGAGTACACCGGATCGATCACCACGAGCTCCGCGCCGTCGTAGCGCGCCTCGTAGAGGAAGTGCGCGTCCGGGATCTGCGTCACCGAGGGGTTCATCATCCACACGACGAGGAAGTCGGAGAGGAACCACTCGTCCGCGGAGCCGCCGGTGTGCGCGAAGCCGAGCGACATGGTGGCGCCGATGTTGAGATCGCCGATCTCCGCCCAGTTGTCGGCGAAGATGCCTCCCGCCATGAACTGGAACTTGAACCGCCCTGCGGTCGTCGGGCCGAAGTCGAAGTTCGGCCCGAGGTCCTGGTAGAGCGTGTCGGTACCGTAGCGCGACGCCGCGTCGATGCAGCCCGTCGCGATCTCGCGCAGCGCCTGTTCCCAGCCGATGCGCTCCCAACGGCCCGAGCCGCGGGGACCCACGCGCTTCAGGGGCACCATGGTGCGCGAGGGTCCGTACATGACCTCCGTGTAGCAGGCGCCCTTCTGGCAGCCACGCGGATTAAAGTCCGGCACGCCGGGTTCGGATTGCGAGTAGGTGGCGGTTTGCTCCTCGCGGACCACCACGCCGCCCTTCACGTACATGTCCCAGGCACAGGCCGAGCGGCAGTTCGCCCAGCCATGCGAACCCTTGACGATGCGGTCCCAGGTCCAGCGCTGGCGGTAGAGATCTTCCCAGCTGCCGAGCCCGGGCGTCGTTCGCGGGCCGGGCGTCGCGGCGACCGCGCCGCGCTTGAATGCATAGTGATA
>JAGOXN010000286.1 GCA_018059685.1 Steroidobacteraceae bacterium
AAGCATCGGGAGTCGCAGCGAGCGACATTGCCGCGACCCTGGCCATCGTGCAGGTGAGGACCTGTGTCCGAATCCAGGACATGAATCGTAACCTCGGTGGCGCCGGCGTCGATCGGGGCGGGGGATCCCGCAAGTCTCGCACGGCGTACCTGGAATTCAATGCGATCCGGCCCTTCCGGGGCAGTGTCGTCCAGGCGCCGGGCCGGCCCGGCGGATGGGGCCCGAGAGTCGGCCGTGCTGCGTGCCTACTGTGCGATGGGCTCGGTCGCCTATAGACTTGCCCGCATCGCATGCGAGAACCCAGCCTGATGCAAGTCATGAGCCCGTCGCACGGGTGGCGCGCAGCAATGCGTGGCGGGCGGTTGCTCTTCGTGATCGCCGCGCTGACCATGACAACGATCGTGATGGCGGACGACGGCCCGCCGTCGCAGCAGGCTGCCCGGCAGCCGCCAGCACCGCAGCCCGCGACGGCCGTCGTGGCTCCTGCAGAGGTGACGATCGCCAACCGCGAAATCATGACCATGCGGGCCGAGGTGTACGGGGCGACTCCTGCCGATCGCGCCCAGGCGGTCCAGGATCGCGTGGCGGAACTCGTCCGCCGGGGCGGCCCGCTGGCGATCACGACGCGCGAGCTGCCCGAGGGCGTGGCGGTGCTCGTCGACGGCGCGCTGGCCTTCCGGGTGCTGCATGCCGACGCGGACGTCGAGGCCGGGGAGACGGCGCAGAAGCTCACGGACCGGGTGGTACCCGCACTCCGCGTCGCGCTCGACGAGATCCGCGAGGCCCGCGATTCAAAGGCGATCGCGAAGGGCATCGGCTGGACCGTGCTCGCCACGTCCGTGCTGCTGTTCCTGCTGTGGATCCTGCAGCGTGGCTACCGCTGGATCGCGACGCGCATCGCGGGTCTGGTCGAACGTCGGGCCGAGCGCCTGTCGCGGACACTGGGCCAGCAGGTCATGGGCCAGATCGGCGTCGCGCGTCTCGCGACCGCGCCGGTGAAGGGCCTGGCGCTTCTGGTGGCGCTGCTGCTCGTTTACGAGTGGCTGGCCATCGTGCTGAATCTCTTCCCGTACACCCGGCCCTGGGGAGAACGCCTGCTCGGCAACCTGCTCGAGGCGCTCGGCGCCTTCGCGACGCGCATCGTGCACGCGGTTCCGGGGCTGCTGTTCGTGCTGCTCACGTTCCTGGTTGCGCGGTTCATCGTGCGCGCGTTCAGACTGTTCTTCACCGGGGTCGAGGAGGGGCGCATCCAGGTCCCCTGGGTGGACGAGAACACCGCGCGCCCGACCGGCAAGCTGGTGTCGGCCACCATCTGGCTGCTCGCGCTGGTTGCCGCGTATCCCTATATCCCGGGCAGCGAAAGTGAAGCGTTCAAGGGCATCGGCGTGTTCGTCGGCCTGATGCTGTCGATCGGCTCATCGGGCGTGGTCAACCAGGCCGTGAGCGGCCTGATGCTCATGTACACGCGATCACTGCGTCCCGGCGAGTTCGTGCAGGTCGGCGAGACCGAGGGCATCGTGCGGGCCATCGGTTTCCTCACGACGCAGATCGAGACACTGCGGCACGAGCAGGTCACGATCCCGAACGCGGTCATCGTCGGCAACGTGACGCGGAACTACTCGCGCCTCAAGGACCAGGGCGGGCTGCGGGTCCCTGCGAAGCTGTCGATCGGCTACGACGTGCCGTGGCGCCAGGTCCGCGCGATGCTGCAGCTCGCCGCGGAGCGCACGAGCAACGTCCTGCGCGATCCGCCGCCGCGCATCCTGCAGACGGCGCTGCTCGATCACGCCGTCGAGTACACGATGCTGGTCACGATCGCGGAACCCACGCTGCGACCGCTGGTCCTGACGGAGCTGCACGCGAACATCCTCGATGCGTTCAACGAGCAGGGCGTGCAGATCATGTCGCCCGTGTACGAGGCGGACCCCGCGGCGCCAAAGGTCGTGGCGCGCGAGGACTGGTTCAGGACGCCGGCGCCACCGGCCTCGTCGCCCTGACGGCGCCGGGGCGGGACGACGGGAACTCTCATGTGCGTGTGCAAGTCCAGGCCACGTGCCTCATCCGGTAGAATGTGACCACAACAGTCAGGAATCGCGGGGGCTCGATAGCATGGATCGTCGAAGGCTTTGGGCTGCCAGGGTGGCAGCGATATCGGCCTGCATCGCCCTCCAGCCGGCCGCAATGGCCGACGAATGGCAGCACACGGTATTGCTCTACGGCATGGGGGCCGCGATCGACGGCGAAGCCCAGGTCGGCGACCTGACCGTCCCTGTCGACGTCAGTATTTCCGATCTCTTCGACGCACTCGAGTTCGGCGCGATGGGCGCCTACCGGGTGGCGAACGACACGTGGTCGTTCACGGTCGATGCGACCTACATGGGGCTCGGCGGGACGTCCGAGGGCCCGCGCGGGCTCGTCAAGGGCGAACTCGACGTCGACCAGGTCACGCTGATGGGCACTGTCGGACGGCGCTGGACCGAGAGGCTCGAGTTGCTTTTCAGCCTGAGCTACTTCGACCTGTCCTCGGACCTGCGGCTCGACGTGACATCCCCGGTCAGCGGCCTCGTCAGTACGCGTCGGGCAAGCGTCGATGCCGACTGGGTCGATCCGCTGATCGGCCTGCAATACGCCGTGCCGTTCGCGGACCGCTGGCGCTTCAGCCTGCGCGGTGACGTCGGCGGATTCGGCATCGGGTCGGATTTCAGTTACCAGGGGCTCGCGCTTTTCGACTGGCGCGCGAACGAGACGGTCGGCGTGGTCTTCGGCTACCGGATCATCGGCTTCGATTACGAGGAAGGACACGGCGGCGGGTACAAGCGCTTCGACCTCACGGAGCAGGGCCCGCTGCTGGGAGTCGCGTTCTCGTTCTGACGCGGAACCCGGCTGCCGGGCACACGACGCGGTTGTGGCATATTGCCGCCCAATCAAACGAGCGGCACCAGGATGCTACACACGTCACCCCTGCGCACGGTGCGTCAGAATCTATGCGCACTGGCCCGTCCCGTTGCGGCTTGCTGCGCGGTAGCAGTCGCCGCATGGTCGCCACCGGCCGCGGCCGCGCCCAAGACCGACGTGCTCACCTTCCTGAACGGCGATCGTCTCACCGGCGAGATCAAGGGTCTCGAGCGCGGCCAGCTCAGCTTCAAGACCGACGCCACAGGGACGATCAACATCGAATGGAACAAGGTCGCGAGCCTGCAGACGAACCAGTACCTGCAGGTCGAGCTGACCAGCGGCCTGCGGTATTACGGCAAGGCGCCGCCTGCGGACGAATCGGGCAAGATCTTCATTCGCCTGGATGAGGACTCACAGGGCTGGACCGTGCCGCTCGCGGAAGTCGTGCGCATCGCGGCCCTGGACCGCGGCAGTTTCCTCGACCGGCTCGACGGCTACGTGACGGCCGGCTGGGACTATACGAAGGCCACCGGCATCGAGACCTTCACGTTCTCGGGTGGGCTCAACACGCGTGACGAGCGCCGCCAGTGGTCGATCGACGGGTCCACGTCACTGACGTCGCAGCGCAATGCCGAGGACAGCAGTCGCTTCGACGTCGGCGGCACATATCGCTGGTTGAGACCGGAGCGCTGGTTCTGGCAGGGTTTTGCCAGTCTCGAGGGCAACGACGAGCTCGGCCTCGACTTGCGTACGATCGCCGGCGGCGCCTACGGTCGTTTTCTCGCGCAGACGCAGCGTCACGAGTGGGCCGCGTACTCGGGCCTTGCGCTCACCCGGGAGGACTACACCGGGAGTAACGCGGGGTCGAACGAGAGCGTCGAGGCGGTCCTCGGCACCCAGTACTGGTATTTCCGCTACGACACGCCCGAGGCCTCGATTGGCGCGACGCTCAACCTGTTCCCGAGCCTCACGGAATCGGGACGGGTGCGTTCCGAGGGCCGGCTCCGCACGCGCTACGAGATCGTCACCGACCTGTTCTTCGAGCTGAGCTTCTACGGGACCTATGACAATGAGCCGGGCGAGGGCGCCGAATCGAAGTCGGACTATGGCGTCACCTCGTCGCTCGGGTACTCGTTCTGA
>JAGOXN010000046.1 GCA_018059685.1 Steroidobacteraceae bacterium
GGGTCGGTGCGAACCCGGTCTCCGACCTGCCGAGCGTGGCCAGGTTCCAGGTCCAGAACCCGAGCACGGCGGCGGCGAGCGTCACGCCGAGCAGGGCCGCGCTGCGTGGGACCGCCCCGTCGGCTGCGCCATTCTTGCGGCCGGTGATCATCGCCCGTACGAGGTTCTCGCGATGCGCAAGGCTCGTGACGACGACGGCAATGACGTGCAGGGCGACGAGCAGCAGCCACGCGTTGGCGAGGACCTCGTGGATCTCCTCGAAGGTCTCGCCGCCCACCTCGTTGAAGGTGAGGTAGCCGGTGATGCCGGTGGCCGCGCCGAGCAGCAGCAGACCGTAGATGGCCCAGCTCCCGGCGGGGTTGTGCCCTACGTAGCGTCCGGCGCGACCGGCCAGTTCGTCCCGCAGGTGGCGCGCCGCCGCGAGCGGGCTGAAGGCGAACGACCGGAAGCGGGCGTGCGGCGTGCCAACGAACCCCCACACGAGCCGGAACACCAGCAGGCCGAGCACGGTGTAGCCGAGCATGACGTGCACATTGCGCAGGCGCTCCGAGTCGGCGAGGGCGTACGCACCGATGAACGAGGCCGCGAACGTCCAATGAAAGACGCGTACCGGCAGATCCCAGACCTTGATTTTCCCACTCATGATGACCCTCATTTCGGAATGCGCACGGAGTCGTCGTCGAAATCGCCGCGGTCGGCCCCGGCGTGGCAGGCGGAACAGTTCGCGGCGCTACGCACGGCGGGCGACTCGAACGTCGCGGCCGCGACCTCATCGTGCTCGTCGAGAAACCACCGGCTGCGGGTGATGCGCGGCAATGGGGTCGTGGACACCGGGTCCGCGGTCCGGGCGCTCACGCCAAGATGGCGGGACACGGCTTCCAGTGCCGCGGGCTCGAGCGTCGCATCGGTGCCGTAGTGACTGTCCAGCGCGCCCACCACCGCGGCCCATTCCGCGGGTTTCAGGAGGCGGGCCGGGTAGGCGGTGTGGCAGCTGCCGCACTCGGCCTCGTAGGCCTCCGCGTTCGACGGCGCCGCTCCGGCCGCGCGAGCCGGCGTCGCGGTCAGCGACAGTGCGGCAACGAACGAAGGGATGACGGTTCCGGCAAGTGACGATCGGATGATGCGTTTCACGGTCATGCGCCTCCCGGCACCGACAGCAGGTAGGCAAGCACGTCGGCCTTCTCGGCGCTGGTGCATGCGCGACGGAGCGTGTCGTTGCAGTTGCGCTTGAACCATTTCTCGACACGGGCGGGGTCACGGAACCGCGCGGCATTCACGCCGGGCGCGAGCGGTGCTATCTGCTTGCCCGTGACCACGTGCTTCCCCGGAGTGGCGGGATCGGCCGTGTGACAGGAAGCGCAGCTCCAGTCGCTGTGCCTGCTGTGGAAGAGGCGGCTGCCCGTGTCGGCGGACGGGCCGGCATATCCCGCGACCTGGCTGCGCGCCTGGGCGGCATAGCCATCGAGCAGCTGTTGGGGCGTCTCGGACCTCGCCGGCAGCGCTGCGAGCAGCGCGGTGGCGAGGATCAGTCTGTGCAGCATCGGGAATTCTCCTGCGAACAACTCGTCGCGCAGGTTAGGAGCCGTTTCTTAACAGCCGGTTAATTCCCCGATTCGCCGCAACAGGGGCGCAGGACCCGCTCGCTCCACGCGGCGCAAGGCTCACGCCTGGGCCGCGCGGGCGGGTCGCCAGGTCACTCCCCCGCGTAACTCGCGCCGCTCGTACAGGTCTCGTGCACGACCACGCGCGACAGCTGCGGCAACCGCGGCCCAAGCTCGCGCCAGATCCAGCGCGCGAGGTTCTCGCTGGTCGGATTCTCGAGCCCGGGCACCTCGTTGAGATAGTGATGATCGAGCCGCTGGAAGAGCGGGTCGAACGCGGCTCGCACGTCGGCGAAGTCCATGACCCAGCCGAGTTCAGCATCCACCGGCCCGCGCACGTGAACCTCGACTCGGAATGAGTGCCCGTGCACGCGCGCGCACTTGTGACCGGCCGGGACGTTCGGCAGCCGGTGCGCGCATTCGAGAGTGAAGGTCTTGAAGATTTCCATGCGGGTCTCGATCGTCGGATGCTCAGTTCAGGGAGCGGTGCGACCCCTGCGCGGTCGCAGCAGGAAGCATACGTGGATCCGCGGGTTGCGGGCGAAGTCCTCGGGCAAGGTCGCGCGGGAGACGTCTTCGATCGCGAAACCGTCGAGCGCCTGGGCGTCGAGCTTGAAGCGCTGGTAATTGCTGGAGAAGACCAGCACGCCGTCCGGCTCCAGCAGGCGGCCCGCCTCTCGCAGCAGTTCCACGTGATCGCGCTGCACGTCGAATTCGCGTGTCATGCGTTTCGAGCGCGAGAGCGTCGGCGGGTCGACGAAGACGACACCGTAGCGCCTCTGCCTGCTCCCGGCCTGCTCCGCGAGCCACGCCAGGCAGTCGGCCTGCACGAATTCGTGCTGCGGCCCGGCAAGCCCGTTCAGCACCAGGTTGCGCCTGGCCCATTCCAGGTAGGTCTTCGACATGTCGACGGTCGTCGACGCCGTTGCGCCGCCGGCCGCCGCATACACCGTCGCGGTGCCGGTATAGGCGAAGAGGTTCAGGAAACTGCGTCCGGCGGCGAGTTCGCCGATGCGTCGCCGCGTGAGGCGGTGGTCGAGGAACAGACCCGTGTCGAGGTAGTCGGTGAAATTCACCAGGAATCTGTGGCGACCCTCGCGCACGGCATGGAAGCCCGCCTGCTGGTCCACCTTCTCGTACTGGCTGCCGTGACGCTGCCTGCGGCGCACGCGCAGCACGATGCGTTCCGCGGGCAGTTCGAGCACTTCCGGCAGCACGGCGAGCGCCTCGTCGCGGCGCGAGCGCGCGGCCGCCTGCGCCACGGTCGCCGGCGCCGCGTATTCCTGCACGCAGGCCCAGCGGTCGTCGTTGCCATACAGGTCGACGGCGAACGCGTACTCCGGCATGTCGGAGTCGTAGAGGCGGTAGCAGGCGACGTCCTCGCGCCGCACCCACGGCGCGAGCCGTGCAAGATTCTTGCGCAGCCGGTTCGCGAACATCGCGGCGCCCGGACGCACCCGTGCCGCCTCCAGGCGCGCCTTGCGCGCGGAATCGACGTCGGGCTCGACGGCATCGGAGGTCAACCGGAAGCGCAGCAGGCGGCACTCGATGGGCCCGTTGTAGAACGTGTGTGTCCGGTACGCGCGCAGCCGCAGTGCGCGGCCGACGGGTGGATTGCCCGTGAACACGCCCGCCTCCCAGCCGGGGAAGCATTCGAGCAGCGCGCGACCGAGCTGACCGTAGAGCGGCCCGAGCGTCGCCTCGTCCTCCAGTCGGCCGCCATAGGGCGGATTCACGAGCACGAGACCGCTCGACTCCGCTGCACGCGCAAGCGAGGCCAGGTCGCGACGCTCGAACACGACATGTTCCGCCGTGCCCGCGCGTGCCGAATTGGCGAGCGACGCGCGAACGGCGGCCTGGTCGCGGTCGCAGCCACGCAACCGTCCGCGCCCGAGCGCAGTGAAATTGCGCCGCGCGAGCGCGGCGTCGCGCAGTCCGGTCCAGGTCCGCAGGTCATGCTGCAGCCAGCGCTCGAAGCCGAAGCGGCGCCGCAGCAGCCCGGGCGCGACGTCGGCCGCCATGAGGGCAGCCTCGATGACCAGCGTCCCGGATCCGCACATTGGGTCCACGAACGCACCGCCCTCGGCGGCGATGCGTGGCCAGCCGCAGCGCAGCAGCAGCGCAGCAGCGAGGTTCTCCTTGAGCGGCGCCTCGACGCCCGATTGCCGGTACCCACGCCGGTGCAATGGCTCGCCGCTCAGGTCGATCCCGACCGTGGCCCTGGAGCGCGCGAGTCGCAGGCTCACTCTCAGGTCGGGCGCTGCCAGGTCGACGGACGGGCGCGTTCCCGTCCTGGCACGGAAACGGTCGACGATCGCATCCTTCGCCTTCTGCGCAGCGAACTGCGAATGCCGCAGCCATTGGGGTCCCGCACCGACGACGTCCACGGCGAGCGTGCCCTCACACGCCAGGTGCTCCTCCCACGGCAGGTCGTGCAGCCCTTCGTACATCGCCTCCGGAGAATCGAGCGGGACGTCGCCGAGCGTCAGCAGAACGCGGCTCGCGGTCCGCGCATGCAGGCAGGCGGCGTAGCCCTGTGCGAGCGGGCCGCTGAACCCCACGCCCGCGGGGTGCTCGCGAGCGGCTGCTACGCCGAGTTCACGCAGCTCGGAGGCGAGCAGCTCCGCGACGTGTCGCGGACAGGCGACGAAGAACTCGTGGTCGTCCCTGGCTGGGTTCGCGACGGACACTCAGGGGGACCGTCGTTCGAGCCGCACGAGTTCGCGCCCCGCGAGCCCGTCGAGGGTGCGCACGATGGTCCGGTACCCGTCGGCATCGAAGGACCCGGCCGGCGACTGCTGCAGCAGTTCCTCCACCTCGCCCGCATTGCGCGCGGTCCCGAGATGCCGCCAACGATCGATCACGTGCAGCACGGTGCCGTCGCCCTGCGCCGTCGCCTCGCGAATACCGACGGGCCCCTCGAACGGCCAGGGTCGGACCCTGAGCGACGCGAGCGCGACCCTGAGTCGCGCATCGTGCATCACGCGCGACTCCCTGCCCACGCAGGCACCGCGACAGCGACCCACCTGGTACGCGAAGCACGACCCTTCCGTCCGCTCCAGGCCCAGCACCTTGAGGCAGAGGCCGGCCTCCCGGGCCTTGCCTTCGAGGGCGCGATGCGCGTCGCGCTCGCTGCGGAACGGACCGTAGCATGCCGCGTCGGATTCGAAGTCTCCGGCACCGAGTGGCCCGATCACGAAGCCGAGGCCGTCCGGCGTCGCATGCAGGCGGATGCAGCACGCGCCCGGCGCACCGCGCAGGCGCCGATTCGCGGTCGGAGCGAGCTCCTTGACGAGCCGTGACTCGAGCAGCAGGGCACCAAGCTCGCCGCCCGTCTCGACCCACTCCACCGCGCGCACCTGTTGCGCGAGCAGCGACTCCCTGCTCGGGCGGTGACCGGAGGCGAAGTGCTCCAGCACGCGGCTGCGCAGGCTGCGGCCCTTGCCGACGTAGAGCGGTGTGCCGCCTTCTCCCCGGAATACATAGACACCCGGTCCGTCCGGCAGGTCGTCGGCGAGCTCGGCCGGCAGCTGCGCCGGCAGCTTCGAGTCGTGCCGCGCCGCCTCGGCGGCCGCCTGCATCCGCTCGGGGCCCACCGCCCGCTCGAATGCCGCGAGCAATCGCGACAGCACCGCGGCATCGCCGAGCGCCCTGTGCCGCGCCCCGCACTCGAGACCCCAGCGCTCGATCAGCGTGTCGAGGTTGTGCCGCGCGTGCTCCCGGAACAGGGTCCGCGACAGGCGCACGGTGCAGAGCACCGGAGCCGAGAAGCGTTCACCCGAGCGCCGGAACTCGTTGCGCATGAATCCGTAATCGAAGCGCGCGTTGTGCGCGACGAAGAGCCGGCCCGCGAGCCGCCGGCGGACCTCCGTGCGCAGGTCGGCGAACGCCGGTGCGTCGGCGACCATCTCATTCGTGATGCCGGTGAAGCCCTCGATGGACGGCGGGATCCGTACGCCCGGGTTCACGAGTGAGCTCCACTGTTCGACGACCTCGCCCCCGTCGAGCAGCACGATGCCCACCTCGATGATGCGGTGATGCGCCGCCATGCCGCCCGTGGTCTCGAGATCGACGCACGCCACCGGTCCGCGCAGGACGGGCGTACCGAGCGGGACCATGGTCGAATGCGACATGTCCGGCCGCGGTCACAGCGCGGCGTCGCCGTCCAGCGTCAGGATCGGACCGTAGAGCTCCGGCCGACGGTCGCGGAACACGCCCCAGGCATGCCGCTGTGCGCGCACCGCCTCGAGGTCGACGGTCGCGGTGAGGACCGCTTCCGAATCACGATCCGCCTCGACGAGCTTCTCACCCGAAGGCCCCGCGATGAACGACGAACCATAGAATGTCATCTGGTACTTCTGGCCGCGCTCGACGCCGATGCGGTTCGAGGCGACGAGCGGCATCAGGTTGGCGGCCGCGTGCCCCTGCATGCAGCGCTGCCAGTGGTCGCGCGAGTCGATGCTCGCGTCGTGCGGCTCCGAACCGATCGCGGTCGGGTAGAGCAGCACCTCGGCGCCCTGGAGCGCCATGCAGCGCGCCGCTTCCGGGAACCACTGGTCCCAGCAGATCCCGGCTCCGAGCACGCCGTAGCGCGTGCTCCACACGCGGAACCCGGTGTCGCCCGGCGAGAAATAGTACTTCTCGTGGTACCCCGGCCCCTCGGGAATGTGCGACTTGCGATACACGCCGAGCAGACGGCCGTCCGCATCGATCATCGCGAGCGAATTGAAGTACGCATTGTTGGCTCGCTCGAAGAAGCTGAACGGCAGCACGACCTCGAGCTCGCGCGCGAGCGCCTGGAAGCGCCCGAGCACCGGATTGCCATCCACGGGCCGCGCGAGCGAAAAGTGGCTCGCGAGGTGGTCCTTGCAGAAATACGGCGTCTCGAAGAGTTCCTGCAGCAGGATCACCCGGGCCCCGCGCCGGGCGGCCTCGCGCACCACGCGCTCGGCGCTCGCGAGATTCGTCGCGGCGTCGGTCGAGCAGGCGAACTGGGTCGCGGCGAGGGTCAGCTTCATGGGGGAATCCCGGTCGGCATGGCGGCGGCCACGGGTCGCGAGCGGAATTCTAGCCGGCGCTGCGGGCGGCTGCGCGCTTCGCGTGCGCCATGAGTTTCACGACGGCCGCGGAACCGATCCGCATGCGCACGTTGTCGGCCCGGCTCGTCAGCACGACCGGCACGCGCGCGCCGAGCACCACGCCCGCGCTGTCGGCGCCCGCGAAGTAAAGCAGCTGCTTCGCCAGCATGTTGCCGGCCTCGATGTTCGGCACGAGCAGGATGTCGGCGCGCCCGGCGACCGGCGACTGGATGCTCTTGGTGCGGGCGGCGTGTTCGCTCACCGCATTGTCGAACGCGAGTGGCCCATCGAGGATCCCGCCGCTGATCTGGCCGCGATCGGCCATCTTGCACAGCGCGGCCGCGTCGAGCGTGGAGCGGATCGAAGGGTTGACCGTCTCGACGGCCGAAAGTATGGCGACCTTCGGCGTCGCGGTGCCGAGCACGTGCGCGAGGTCGATCGCGTTGCGCAGGATGTCGGCCTTCTCGGCCAGCGTCGGCTCGATGTTGATCGCCGCGTCGGTCACCAGCAGCATCCGGTCGTAGGCGGGCACGTCCATGACGAACACGTGGCTCACCCGCCGTTCCGTGCGCAGCCCGCTGTCGGCGGCCACGATGGCACCGAGCAACTCGTCCGTGTGCAGGCTGCCCTTCATGAGGGTCTCGACCTCGCCCGTGCGGGCCAGCGCCGCCGCCGCCGCCGCCGAGGCGTGACTGTGTTCGGTCGCGACGATCCTGAGCCCCGAGATGTCCGCACCATTCGCCTCGGCCACCGCGCGGATGCGCGCGGGCGGCCCGACCAGCACCGGCGCGATCAGGCGCCGGCGGGCGGCCTCGAGCGCGCCGAGCAGCGAGTCGCGATCGCAGGGGTGGGCCACGGCGCAGCTCACCGGTTCGAGCGGCTCGCACTGCTTCAGCAGCCGCGCGAAGACGTCGTTGCGACGCAGGACGATCTCGGGCGTCGCGATGTCGGAATAGGCGATACGGCGGCGCGGCGCCTCGACGACCGTCTGGCCCCACAGCACGCGCCGCTCGCCCACCTTCGCCTCGCAGTCCAGGACCACGAGCCCGGATGCGGGGCGCTTCTCGCGCACGGTCACGGTGGCCGCCAGTTCATCACCGACCCGGATGCGCCCGTCGAACTCGAGCTGCTGCGACACGATGCGCGTGCCCGGTCCTGGCAGTCGCCGTTCGAGCAGGCCCGAGATGACGGCCGCGGTACCGACCGCATCGACGCTGAGCGGTTCGTCCGGTCCGGCCGTCTCGTCCTCGAGCTGGAAGGGCTCGATGTCGCCCGAGACGAGCACGAGGGCCTCGATTTCGCTCTGGGTCAACGCGCGGCAGACGCGCGCCGATGCACCGACTGCGAGCTCGTCGAAGGTCACGTTGCTGTACGGCTTCACGAGAGATCGATCCACGTCGTCTTGAGCTCGGTGTACTTGTCGAACGCGTGCAGCGACTTGTCGCGTCCCATGCCCGACTGCTTGAAGCCGCCGAAGGGCACGGTGATGTCGTCGGCATCGTAGCAGTTTACGTACACCATGCCGGAGCGCAGCGCCCGGGCGATACGATGGGCACGGCTGATGTCGCGCGTCCACACCGCGGCCGCGAGGCCGTAGACACCCGAGTTGCCGATCTTCACGGCCTCGTCGGCGTCCCCGGCGGTGATGGCCGCCAGCACCGGCCCGAAGATCTCCTCACGCGCGATCTTCATGCGCGGGTCCACGTCCGCGAACACGGTCGGTTCGACGTAGCATCCGCCCGTCTCCCTGCGCACCTGGCGACCGCCGAGGAGCACCTTGGCGCCCTCGTCGCGAGCGCTGCCGATGTATCCGAGCACGGTCTCGAGCTGCGTCCGGTCCACGATCGCCCCGAGGCGCGTCGCCGGATCCAGCGGGTCGCCGGGCGGCATCCGCCGGCCCGCGTCCACGACCCGCTCGAGCACTGCGTCACGCACGCTCTCCTCCACGATCAGCCGCGAACCCGCCGAGCACATCTCGCCCTGGTTGAAGAAGATCGCCGCGGCGGCGGTGGCCGCTGCACGGTCGAGGTCCGGGCAATCCGCGAGGATGATGTTCGGCGACTTGCCGCCGCACTCGAGCCACACGCGCTTCATGTTGGACTGGCCCGAGTACTGCAGCATCAGCTTGCCGGTGCGCGTCGAGCCGGTGAAGCCGATGCAGTCGACGTCCATGTGCAGTGCGAGCGCCTGGCCTGCGGTCTGGCCGAAGCCTGGCAGCACGTTGAATACGCCGTCGGGGATGCCGGCGCGCGTCGCGAGTTCCGCGATTCGGATCGCCGTGAGCGGCGACTTCTCCGACGGCTTCAGGATGAAGGAGTTGCCCGCCGCGAGGGCCGGGCCGATCTTCCACGCGGCCATGATCAGCGGGAAATTCCACGGCACGATCGCGCCGACCACGCCGACCGGCTCGCGGGTAACGAGCGCGAGCGCCTGGTGCGAGGTGGGCGCGATCTCGTCGTAGATCTTGTCGATCGCCTCTGCGTACCACGCGATGCAGCGCGCCGTCGCCGGAATGTCGACGGCGAGGCTGTCCGCGATCGGCTTCCCCATGTCGAGCGTTTCGAGCAGCGCGAGTTCCTCGCCATGCTCGAGAATGAGCTCGGCGAAGCGCAGCAGCACGCGCTTGCGCTCGCGCGGCGATTGCCGCACCCACACGCCCGACTCGAACGCGCGACGTGCGGCTGCGACGGCCAGGTCCACGTCGGCCGCGTCGGTCGAGGCCACCTGCGCGAGCGACCGCCCGTCGATCGGGCTCAGGCAGTCGAAGGTCGCCCCGGACGCGGCGGCGACGTACCTGCCATCGATGAAGGCATGGCCGTTGGGAGACAGGGCGCGGGCACGCTCGTGCCAGTCCTCGGGTGCTGGTGGCATTCAGGGTTACTCAGAACGTAGGTGGCGTGCTGGCCGAGATGATCTCGCACGATTCACTGCCGGGGTTGCGGAAGCGGTGCGGGATCGCGCTCGTGAAGTAATACGCGTCGCCGGGTGCGAGGACCCGGGTCTCACCGCCGATCGTGAGTTCGATGCGGCCACGAACCACGACGCCGCCTTCCTCGCCCTCGTGGCGCAGCATGTCGGCGCCCGTGTCGGCGCCGGCGGCATAGCGTTCGTGGATGATCGACATGGCGCGGTTGGGACGGCGCGCCGCCACGAGTCGCAGCGAGACCGCGCGGTCACCGAGATCGGTCAACTCGTCGCCCTTGTAGAACACCTGGGGGCTCGCCGCAAAATCGAGGGTGAAGAATTCCGCCAGCGACATCGGGATACCGTCGAGCACCTTCTTGAGCGAACTCACCGACGGACTGACCCGGTTCTGCTCGATCAGCGAGATGAGCCCGTTGGTCACCCCGGCGCGCTTCGCGAGCTCGCGCTGGGAGAGGCCGTAAAGGGTGCGCACGGCGCGCAGGTGCGTACCCACGTCGAGCGTCATGCTGACCACGGTGTGTTCAATATCCTGCACAGCAGTGGCGTAAGTGCCGGAAGTTTCCTGCCCGTTTGAGGCAAGTGTCAATTTTTCTTATCATCCCTCCCTTCCCTCTCCTCCCGGTGCCCGCCCATGTCCGCGCACTCGACGACCGATCGCGCCTCGCTCGAGGCGTTCTGGATGCCATTCACCGCCAACCGCCAGTTCAAGGCGAATCCCCGGCTGCTGGCACGGGCATCAGGGATGCATTACTGGACCCCGGATGGTCGGGCGGTACTCGACGGCGTCGCGGGCCTGTGGTGCGTGAACGCGGGGCATGGCCGCAGGGAGATCACCGAGGCGGTCAGCCGGCAGATCGCCGAGATGGACTACGCACCGCCCTTCCAGATGGGCCACCCCGGCGCCTTCGAACTCGCGAACGAGGTCGTGCACTGGCTCCCCGACGGACTCGACCACGTGTTCTTCACGAACTCCGGATCGGAGTCCGTCGACACGGCGCTCAAGATCGCCCTCGCGTATCACCGGGTGCGAGGTGAAGGCACGCGCACGCGCTTCATCGGGCGCGAACGCGGTTATCACGGCGTGGGCTTCGGCGGCATCTCCGTCGGGGGCATGGTCAACAACCGCAAGTTCTTCGGCACGCAGTTGCCGGGCGTCGACCACCTGCCGCACACGCA
Organism: Steroidobacteraceae bacterium; assembly: GCA_018059685.1. Classification (GTDB taxonomy): domain Bacteria; phylum Pseudomonadota; class Gammaproteobacteria; order Steroidobacterales; family Steroidobacteraceae; genus RPQJ01. Next base: position 10,781 of record JAGOXN010000046.1, read on the forward strand.
CGACCTCGCGCACAACGCCTACACGCGCGGCGAACCCGGATGGGGCGCACACCTTGCGGAGGAGCTCGAGCGCCTCGTCGCCCTGCACGACGCGAGCACCATCGCCGCCGTGATCGTGGAGCCGGTGGCGGGCTCGACCGGCGTGCTCATACCGCCCAGGGGCTACCTGCAACGCCTGCGCGAAATCTGCACGAAGCACGGCATCCTGCTCGTGTTCGACGAGGTCATCACCGGCTTCGGACGGCTCGGCGCACCGTTCGCGGCGCAGTACTTCGGTGTCGTGCCGGACATGATCACGATGGCCAAGGGCCTGACCAACGGTGCCGTGCCGATGGGCGCCGTGGCTGCGACGAAGACCGTCTACGACGCCTTCATGCAGGGACCGGAGAACGCGATCGAGCTCTTCCACGGCTACACGTACTCGGCGCATCCGGTGGCCTGCGCAGCGGGCATCGCGACCCAGCAGATCTACCGCCGTGACGGCCTGCTCACGCGCGCGCAGGAGATCGGCGGTTACTGGGCGGACGCCGTGCACTCCCTCAAGGGCCTGCCGCACGTCGTGGACCTGCGCAACCTCGGGCTCATCGGCGCGGTCGAGCTCGAACCCATCGCCGGCAAGCCGGGTGCACGCGCCTTCGACGTGTTCGTACGCGCCTTCGAGAACGGCATCCTGATCCGCGTCACTGGCGACATCATCGCGCTGTCGCCACCGCTCATCATCGAGCGGGCGCACGTCGACGAACTGCTCGGCAGGCTCGCCGAGGTGATCAGGGCCGCGGCCTGAACGCAGGACCTGCCGCGCTCGGCGCAACCGGCGGTCAGCCGCACGTCCCGCCGCGATCCGGGCGGTGACGCGCGGTGCGCGAACGCAGCCTGGTCAGCCTTCGTACTTGAACGACAGCGACACGCGCGCCCGGTAGGCGACGACCTTGCCGTCCTCGACCTTGAGGTCCAGCTTGCTGATCTCGGCGACCCGCAGGTCGCGCAGCGTGCGAGCGGCCGTCTGCACCGCGCTCTTCGCCGCATCCTCCCAGGACGTGGTGCTCGTCCCGATGATCTCGGTGACGCGATAGACGCCGCCGTCCGGTTTCTTCTTCGCCATGTTCGGGCTCCCTCTGCTTGCGCGGCGCAGTGCGAACGTGCCTGGCGCCTCGCCGCAGGCATCGTACGCCGCAATCCGCTATCCGGCCAGCGCCATCATGAGCTGCGCGTACGCGCGCATCATCCGGCCGAGATTCTCGACCGAGAGACGCTCGTTCGTGCCGTGAAACCCGGCGAGTTCTTCGTCGGTATAGACGGCCGGCACGAACCTGTAGATCGCATCCTGCGTCAGCCTGACGGCGTGACGGGCATCGGTCGCGCCGATCATGAGGGCCGGTGCGACCGGGACCCCGGGCCCGGCCGCCTCGCGTGCCACGGCTTCGAGCACGCGGTAGGCGTCGCTGTGGATCGAGGAGACCGGCGACGGGTCTGCGACGATGCCCTCGCGGTAGGGTTCGATCGTCAGTCCCTCGACGTGCCGGGTGACCCGGCTCACGTGTTCCGTCACCTCGGCGAACGTGTCGCGCGGGTGGATGCGGAAATTGACGACCGCACTGGCGCGTTGTGGCAGCACGTTGTCCTTGATCGAACCCGAGAGCATCGTCGGTGCCGTCGTCGTGCGAATGATCGCGTTCGACGAGGGATCGGTGAGCTTCGACTCGATCAGGCGGCCGAGCAGCCACTGGTTGGCGAACGCGAGGCGCGCGGCGAACGGCAGGTCCGGCGCCAGCGCCGCGATCATGTCCGGCAACGGCGGGGCCGACAGGTCCGCCGGCATCTGGTTGTCCTCGAGCGCGACGACCGCACGCGCAATCCGCACGACGCCGGATTCGCGTGGCGGACGGGAAGAATGCCCGCCTTCCGTCTGTGCCGTGAGCACGAGTGACGCATAACCCTTCTCGGTCACTCCGATCAGTGCGGCCGGCTTGCCCGTGAACGGCAGGCGGGCGAGCACGGCCAGTCCCTCGTCGAGGACCATCACCGGCGTGACGCCGCGTGTCCCGAGCAGCGCGAAGGCCTCCGCGGCCCCGCGTCCCGCCACCTCCTCGTCGTGGCCGAGCAGCAGGATGATCGTGCGCCGCGGTGTCCAGCCGGAGCTGGCAAGTGATTCCGCAGCTTCGAGGACGGCGACGAGCGCGCCTTTGTCGTCCATGGCGCCACGGCCCCAGACGTATCCGTCCGCCACGACGCCGCCGAAAGGTCCGTGTGTCCAGTCGGCCTCGGTCCCCTCGTTGATCGGGACGACGTCCTGGTGCGCCATCAGGATGAGCGGCGACAGCGAGGCGTCGGAACCCGGCCAGGTGACGAGC
>JAGOXN010000287.1 GCA_018059685.1 Steroidobacteraceae bacterium
CGACTTGAACTCGTCGAGTTCCGAGGCGTCGACGAGGCGCGCGATGACCTCGCGCACGTCGTAGGGATGGCGCGTGTCGCGCGGCACGATGCCGTAGAGTTCGTCAGCCCGGTAGCACGGTGGACGTGACGCCGACGGCGGTGGCCGCGAGCCGTGGCGGTTCAGGCGAGCAACCAGCCTGCGCGCCATCCACAAGGCGTGGGGGTCGTTGTCGGCGAGGTGGTCGACGACGCCCGACTGGCGCGCGTGTACGTCGCCACCGCCGAGCGCCTCGGCATCGACACGCTCGCCCGTCGCCGCCTGCACGAGCGGGGGCCCGCCGAGAAAGATCGTGCCCTGCTCCCGGACGATGATGGACTCGTCGCACATCGCCGGCACGTACGCGCCACCCGCCGTGCAGGACCCCATGACTACCGCGAGCTGCGGGATGCCGCGGGCCGACATCCGGGCCTGGTTGTAGAAGATGCGTCCGAAGTGCTCGCGGTCGGGAAAGACCTCATCCTGGAGCGGCAGGAACGCGCCACCCGAGTCCACCAGGTAGATGCACGGCAACCGGTTATCGAGCGCGATCTCCTGGGCCCGCAGGTGCTTCTTCACCGTGATCGGGTAGTAGGTCCCGCCCTTCACCGTCGCGTCGTTGCCGACGATCACGCACTCGAGGCCGCTCACCCGGCCGATGCCGGCGACCATCCCCGCGGAGGGAATCCAGTCCTCGTGCAACCCGTGGCCCGCGAGCTGGCCAACCTCGAGGAACGGCGAGCCCGGGTCGAGGAGCCGGTCGATGCGGTCGCGCACGAGCATCTTGCCGCGTGACTCGTGCTGTTCGCGCGCCGTCGCGGATCCTCCTGCGGACACGCGCCCGACGAGTTCGCGCAGGTCCGCGGCCAGCGCGCGGTTGACCCGGTCGTTGGCCGCGAACTCCACAGCCCCGGTGTCGATCCTGCTTTCAATCACGCTCATCGGCAGACTCCAGCGGATCCGATCGCCCCCGCGCGCAACACCGGCCTCAGGTCGACATCGCGAACAGCTCGCGCCCGATCAGCATGCGCCGGATCTCGTTCGTACCCGCGCCAATCTCGTAGAGCTTCGCGTCGCGGAGCAGCCGGCCCGCCGGGAAGTCGTTGATGTAGCCGTTGCCGCCGAGCGCCTGGATGGCATCGAGCGCGACCCGCGTCGCCTGCTCCGACGCGAGCAGTATGCACGCCGCTGCGTCCATGCGCGTGGTCCGGCCACGGTCGCAGGCCCGTGCCACCGCGTAGACGTACGCGCGGCACGAACTCGTCGCCGTGTACATGTCGGCGATCTTGCCCTGCATGAGCTGGAACGCGCCAACCGGCTGGCCAAACTGTCTGCGCTCGTGCACGTAGGGCAGCACGAGGTCGAGCGACGCGCGCATCAGGCCGAGCGGGCCTCCCGCCAGCACGACCCGCTCATAATCGAGTCCGCTCATGAGCACACTGGCGCCGCCGCCGATCGACCCGAGCACGTTTCCGGCCGGAACCTCGCAGTCCTGGAAGACGAGTTCGCAGGTATCCGAGCCGCGCATCCCGAGCTTGTCGAGTTTCCGGGCGGTTGAGAAACCCTGAAATCCCCTCTCGACCAGGAAGGCCGTGATGCCCTTCGTACCAAGCGCGGAATCGACGGTCGCATAGACCACGAGGACGTCCGCCGTCGGGCCGTTGGTGATCCACATCTTGCTGCCGTTCAGCACGAACCGGTCGCCTCGCTGCGTCGCGCGCGCGCGCATGCTCATCACGTCCGAGCCCGAGCCCGGCTCGCTCATCGCGAGCGCGCCGAGATGCTCGCCGCTCAGCAGTCCCGGCAGGTAGCGGGCCTTCTGCTCTGGCGTGCCCCAGCGACGCAGCTGGTTCACGCACAGGTTCGAGTGGGCGCCGTACGAGAGCGCCACGCTGCCCGAGGCGCGGCTCAGTTCCTCCATCGCGACGACGTGCGCCAGGTAGCCGAGACCCGCGCCGCCCCACTCCGGTTCGACGGTGATGCCGAGCAGGCCGAGTTCGCCGAGTCGCGGCCACAGGTCGCGCGGGAACGTGTTGGAGCGGTCGATCTCGTGCGCGCGTGGCGCAATCTCAGCCGCGGCGAAGGCACTCACCGCCGCGCGCAGCTGGTCGATGTCGTCGCCGAGCCCGAAGTCGAAGTCGAAGTCGAAGTCGGTCACCGTGGCTCCCCCGGGGTGCTTGCCGTGCAGCCGGTCCCGGTATATTGTCCGACAATCCGATGATCAGTCAATCCAGCCCGCCCGCCCGCCGTCGCACCGGGGGCAACCTGTTCGAGCCGCTGGTCCCGCAGCCGGCCTATGGCCGGGTCGCCGCGGCGATCGAACAGAAGATCCTGCAGCGGAGCCTGCGTGTCGGCGACCGCCTGCCGACCGAGACCGAGCTCGCACGCCAGTTCGGCGTCAACCGCTCGACGGTACGCGAGGCCGTGCGGCGACTCGAGTCGGCCGGCCTCGTCGGTCGCGCGCCGGGCAGCAAGCGGCTGTGCGTGACGCGCCCCGGCCAGGCCGACACGGCCTCGCGCGTGAGCCGCGCGCTGGTGCTCGACGAGGTGACGTTCATCGAGTTGTGGGAGGCCATGCTGGCCATCGCGCCGCGCACTGCCGCGCTCGCCGCGGCACACGGGAGCGTCGCGGACCATGCGCGGCTCGAGCAGTGCATCCGTGACGTCGAACTCGCTCGAGGCGCCGAGGCGGCGGTGAGCGGCGTCGTCGCGTACTTCGGGACGCTCGCCGCAGCCAGCCGCAATCGCGTGCTCATGCTGGCGATGCAACCGGTCACGCGCCTCCTCGCCCCGTCGCTGCGCCGCATGATCGATCGCGTTCCACAGGGCCGCTCGCGCATCCTGGTCGCGCAGCGCTGCATCCTCGAGGCGCTGCGCAAGGCGAGCACCGCCGAGGCGGAATCGTGGATGACGCGGCACGTGCAGGACTTCCGGCGCGGATACGAGATTGCCGGGATCGCGCTCGACAGCCGCGCGGCGGGCGGCTGAGCCCGGCTGGTGAGCCTAGATTTCGCGGGTTGGAACCAGGTGAAGACCTGGTTGAGTCAGGTCGAGGGTCTGCAGCGGGTAGCCTGAGGACCTCATTCTTCGGGTGCCGCTATTTCTGATAGCCCCAGGAACACAAAGATCGCGCGGTTGAGGACCTTCAGTTCCTCCGCGCCCAACGTTCCGACACGCGTTCCGAGCCGTCGCCGCGGAACCGCAGTCACTTTGTCCACCATCAACCTGCACGCTGCGCGCAGTCCTGTCCTCGTGTTGGATGGAATCGGCAGCCTGAAGATCGGCGCCGATGTCGGATCAGTCGTCAGGGGACATACGACGATCGAGTCGTTCGCGTCGAACCGGTCGTCTTGAATAACGACAGCTGGCCGTGGCTTGCCAGTGTTTGCGGCGCCGCCAGCGACGGTCCAGATCTCACCACGCCTCACTCGGCGTCCCAGGCGGAAATCGCATCGACGAACGCTTGGTCGTCCTGGGCATGACGGCTCTTTGCCACGGCCAGGGACTGACGATGCGCGGCCCGGGCGAAGGCCTTGGAGCGGACATCAGCGACCCAGATCTGCACGGGGCGAAGGCCTCGATTTCGCAAGCGTGTGCGGTGCGCGCGAACCTTGTCGCGAGACGTCGAACGGGCAGTGGGCGGCATGACGGCTCCGGCGTGGTTACATGTAACGTAGCACGACTGTAGCGACTCAGAGCCAAGTCACTGCGATCGCAGCACGGTGTCGACGCCAGGGCGGCCGTCGTCGAATGGCTGGTTCGATTCTCGTTGGGATCGACCATGCAGACGGCCGTAAGTTGCAGTGAACACAAGGGAGAATTCTGGTGCCCCGGACAGGAATCGAACCTGTACACCCTCGCGGGTGACGGATTTTAAGTCCGTTGCGTCTACCAGTTCCGCCACCGGGGCGCCGGACAGCGCTCGCGTCGCGAGTGTACGGCATCGCGACCACCGGGGTGCCTGGTCGGCTGCGGACCCGGCGCCGCCGCC
>JAGOXN010000288.1 GCA_018059685.1 Steroidobacteraceae bacterium
ATCCCGACCTCGAGGTGGCGGAATCGATCGACCGGGCCGACAGGGCCCTGATGCTCGCGAAGGCTGCCGGCCGGAACCGCGTGATCAACTGGGATCCGGCCATCGCGACCGGTACGATGGCGCCGCGACTGGTGGAGGACCGCACGGCCGGATGAACAGGAAGCGCCGCGCCCTGCCCGCGACACGCGTCGGTCGACTGCTGCGATTCGGGCTGCTGGGAGGCGAACTCGCGGTCTCGACGATGCTGTCGGCGGCCCGGAGTCTTTCGGCGGGGCAGCGGCCCGATCTCGCCGCGGCCGTGCTCACGCCGGGGAACGCCGAGTTGCTGGCGCGGAGGCTCGCGTCCCTGCGTGGACCCGCCATGAAGGTCGGGCAGATGCTGTCGCTTCAGGGCGACGAGATCGTCCCGGCGGAGTTCCGCAACGCCCTGGCCATGGTCCGGTCGCAGGGCTACGCAATGCCCGATGCCCAGCTCCGGCGCGTGCTCGGCCGCGAGTACGGCCGGGGCTGGGAGGCGCGATTCGCGAGATTCGACCCGGAGCCCGTGGCGGCGGCGTCGATCGGGCAGATCCACCGCGCGCGCAAGCCCGGCGGCCGGGAACTCGCACTCAAGATCCAGTATCCGGGCGTCGCGCGCAGCGTCGACAGCGACGTCGACAACCTGGCGACGCTCCTGCGGCGGCTCGAGTTCCTGCCGCTCACGTTCGACGTCGACGCCATCGCTGCCGAGGCGAAACGCCAGTTGCGGCTCGAAACCGACTACGAGGCGGAGGCACGCCACCTCGAGCGTTACGGGCGCCTGGTCGCGGACATGTCCGACGAGGTGGTGGTGCCGCGCGTCGACCGCCCGCTCACGACCCGGCGCGTGCTGGCGATGGACTGGATCGATGGCGAGCCGCTCGAGAAACTCGCGAGCGAAGCGGTCCCGCAGTCGCGGCGCAACGCGGCGGCCCGCACGCTGCAACTGCTGGTGCTGCGTGAACTGTTCGAGTTCCGCTTCATGCAGACCGACCCGAACTTCGACAACTACCTCTATATTCCCGGTACCCAGCAGCTGGCGCTGCTCGATCTCGGTTCCGCCTACGAATTCTCACCCGAGTTCGCCGATCGTTACCGGCGCCTCTGCCGTGCCGTCGTCGCCCGCGACCGCGTGGCGATCCGCGATGCAGCCTTCGAGATCGGCTACGTGCACCCGGACGACCCCGCCGACATGGTCCATGGCGCCGTCGAGATCATCCAGCTCGTCTGCGAGCCACTCCGCCAGCGCGGCGCCTACGACTTCGCGGGTTCCGGCCTCGCCGCGCGGGCCCGCGATCTCGGTATCGCGGTGGCTTTCCAGCGCGGCCTGCGCTCGCCTCCGCCGGAGACCATTTTCCTGCACCGCAAGCTGGTCGGGACGTTCCTGCTGTGCTCGCGGCTTGGGGCGCGGGTGAACGTCCACGCCCTGCTCGAGCGGTTCCTGTGACCCGCGGGTACGACGTGCACTGAAGCACCAGCCGCAAGCGGTCGACGCCCCTGCGAGCGCGCTCCGTGTGTCCGGGCAGTGGTAGCCGAGGTTGCCGCGGACGAAATCGACGATCGTCTGGTTCCCGGGCGCGGACATGGTAATACTCCGAATACGCCGGGCCCGCCCGGCTTTCCGCCCCGGATTGCGAAGGACTGTCGATGCAGCACTATCTCCTCTGTTACACCCTGTCGCCGGACTACCTCGCTCGTCGCGGCGAATTCCGCGCGCTGCACCTCGCGATGGCGTGGGCCGCCAGTGAACGTGGCGAACTCGTGCTCGCCGGCGCGGTGGGCGAACCGCTCGACGCGGCCGTGCTGCTGTTCCAGGGAGACTCGCCCGAAGCCGCCGAGCGCTTCGCCCGGTCCGACCCGTACGTGAAGAACGGGCTGGTCGAATCCTGGCGCGTGCGACCGTGGACGACGGTGGTCGGCCCATTGGCCGCGGATCCCGTTCGACCGTAGCCAATGCGTTCACACGTGCCGCGCGCTGCGCTCGTCACCGTCCTGCTGCTCGTTGCCGCCTGCGCGGCGCCGCCTGGGACGGCTGCACCAGAGCCGCCTGCCGGGCGCTTCGATGTGATCGTCCGCAACGGCACGGTCTACGATGGCAGCGGCGCGCCGGGTCGACGCGAGGACGTCGGCATCCGTGGCGACCGGGTCGCAAGGCTCGGCGACCTGTCGCGTGCGACTGCGCTGGTCGAGGTCGACGCTGCGGGCCGTGCAGTCGCCCCCGGGTTCATCAACGTGCTGTCGTGGGCCAACGAGAGCTTGATCGTGGACGGTCGCGGCCTGAGCGACATCAAGCAGGGCGTGACGCTCGAGATCTTCGGCGAGGGCGAATCCGGCGGGCCGCTCACGCCCGAGATGAAGGCGGATGCCCGCAGGCGGCAGCGCGACTACACCTTCGACATCGACTGGACCACGCTCGGTGAGTACCTCGACTCGCTGGTGCGGCGCGGAGTCTCGCCGAACGTGGCGTCGTTCGTCGGTGCGACGACCGTGCGAATCCACGAACTCGGCGAGGACGACCGCGATCCCGACCCGGCACAGCTCGCACGCATGCAGGAGCTCGTGCGCCAGGCGATGCGCGAGGGCGCGCTCGGTGTCGGCAGTTCGCTGATCTATGCCCCTGCATTCTTCGCCGGGACCGCGGAACTCGTCGCGCTCGCGCGGGCCGCGGCCGAGTCCGGCGGTGGTTACGTGTCCCACGTACGCAACGAGAGTGACGGCCTCGGCGCCGCACTCGACGAACTCGTCACCGTCGCGCGCGAAGCAGGCGTCCATGCCGAGGCCTATCACCTCAAGGCCGCCGGCGAGGCGAACTGGGGGCGCATGCCCGGGGCGATCGCCAGGATCGGGGCGGCGCGCAGCGCCGGCCTCTCCGTGAGCGCCAACATGTACACCTACACGGCCGGCGCCACGGGACTCGATGCGGCCATGCCCCTGTGGGTCCAGGCGGGCGGCCTCGACCGGTGGGTCGAGCGACTGCGCGACCCGGCCACGCGTGTCCGGGTGATCGCCGACATGCGGAATCCTCCGCCCGGCGAAGAGAATTTCTACCGGATGGCCGGGTCGCCCGAGCGCGTGAAGTTCATCGGCTTCAGGGACGAGAAGTTGAAGCCGTTGACCGGCAGAACGCTCGCGGAAGTGATGGCCATGCGAGGGACCAGCGCCGAGGACACGATCGTCGACCTCGTGATCGAGGATCATTCACGCGTCGACACGGTCTATTTCCTCATGAGCGAGGCCAACGTCCGCTTGGGCATCGCGCAGCCCTGGGTCAGTTTCGGCTCGGATGCGGCCGCCCTGGCTCCCGAAGGCGTATTCCTGAAGTCGAGCACGCATCCGCGGGCCTACGGCAATTTCGCCCGTCTGCTCGGCAAGTACGTGCGCGAGGAAGGTGTCATCTCGCTGCCCGAGGCCATCCGGCGCCTCACGCGGCTGCCGGCGACGAACTGGAAGCTGGAGGGCAGGGGCTGCATCGACCCCGGCTGTTTCGCGGACGTGGTCGTCTTCGATCCCGCGACCATCCGCGACCACGCCACCTTCGACGACCCGCAGCAGTACGCGACTGGCGTGAGCCACGTGCTCGTCAACGGTGTGCTGGTCCTCGACGATGGCGAGCATACCGGGGCGAAGCCCGGCAGGGTCGTGCGCGGTCCAGGCTGGGCGCCGCCGATCGCCGGGGCGTGGCGCCCCCGGTCCGCACAGGCCGAAGGGATCGGCCGTTACGGTGCGAAGGTCCAGCGTCCGCCGATGCCGTAGGTATCGGCATCGTCGCCGAACTCGCCCTCGACGCCGAGGGCCAGCTGGTCCGTGAAGTACCAGCGGGCACCGAGCCCGAGGGACGTGTCGTCGCCGCCGTCCGAGAAGTCGACGTAGTTCAGTGCGCCCTCGAGTTCGAACTGTTGCGCCACCCGGCCGCGCATGCCGACGCCGAGCGAGTAACCGTCGTCGTCCACGTCACCGCCCGGGAAGTCGAGCTCGGCC
>JAGOXN010000289.1 GCA_018059685.1 Steroidobacteraceae bacterium
ATGCCCTCGCAGGCACGTTCGGGCTCGACACGCCGCGCGGCGCGCTCGTGACCTCCGTGGAGCCCGACAGTCCGGCCGCCGCGGCCGGCCTCGAAGCCGGCGACGTCATCCTGGCGTTTGGCAAGCGTCCGGTGGAGACCGCCGGGCAGTTGCCGTCGATGGTCGCTGCGTCGACACCGGGCAAGGCGGTCGAGCTCGAAATCTGGCGCGACAAGTCCAGTCGCAAGGTCAGCATCAGGCCCGGCAGCAAGGATTCCGGTGAGGTCGTCGCAAACGCCGATGCCTCGCCCGAGTCCGGCCGGCTGGGCCTGATGGTCCGGCCGCTGTCCGCCGAGGAGCAGCGCGAGATCGACGTCACCGACGGACTCGTCGTCGAGGACGCCAATGGTGCGGCGGCAGAGGCTGGCATCCGGCGCGGTGACGTCGTGCTGTCGGCGAACGGCAAGCCGACGCATAGCGTCGAGGACCTGCGCAAGGTCGTCTCCGGTGCGAAGAAGAACGTGGCGCTGCTCGTGCAGCGCGGTGACGCCCGTATCTTCGTGCCCGTGCAGCTCGGCTGACGGCGCGAGCAGTGATGGCGGACGACTCGAACACTGACGGAGCCCGGGATCTCGAGGGGCTGCTGATGGACGTCGCGCGCCGTGCGGCCGGATACCTGGCGTCCCTGGAACACCGGGGCGTGGCGCCGGTTCCCGATGCGATCGCGAGCCTCGCGGCGCTCGACGAGCCGATGCCGGACGGGCCGACGGATGCCCGGCGCGTCATCGCGACCCTGGACGACGTCGTCGGGCCCGCCACCATGGGCATGGCGGGTCCTCGCTTCTTCGGGTTCGTGTTCGGCGGTTCGCTGCCCGTCACGCTCGCGGCGAACTGGCTCGCCGGTACATGGGACCAGAACACCGCGTTCGGCAGGATCACGCCGGGCGTTTCGCGGCTCGAGGAAGTTGCGCTGCGCTGGCTCAAGGACCTGCTCGGTCTGCCGGCCTCGACGCAAGGCGCTTTCGTCACGGGCGCGACGATGGCGAACTTCACGGCACTTGCGGCGGCGCGCCACCGGGTGCTCGCGGATGCCGGCTGGGACGTCGAGGCGGACGGGCTGATCGGCGCCCCGCCAGTCAGCGTGATCGTCGGCGAGGAGGCTCATCCGACGCTCTTCAAGTCCTTGGGGCTACTCGGCCTCGGCCGGAACCGCGTCGTACGTGTACCGGTCGATGAGCAGGGGCGCATGCGTGCGGTGAGCCTGCCGCGTATCGAGGGGCCCACGATCCTCTGCCTGCAGGCCGGCAACATCAATTCCGGGGCGTTCGACCCGTTCGGCGACATCTGTCCCGCGGCGCGTGCGGCCGGGGCATGGGTCCACGTGGACGGTGCATTCGGCTTGTGGGCGCGTGCCTCGCCGCGGCTCGCACCGCTCCTCGAGGGCGTGGACCTCGCCGACTCGTGGGCGACGGATGCGCACAAATGGCTCAACGTGCCCTGCGATTCGGGACTCGCCTTCGTGCGCGAGCCCGGCACGCTGCCCGCGGCGATGGCCATCACCGCGGCCTACCTTCCTGCCGACGACGTCGTGCGCAATCCCGCAGACTACACGCCCGAGCTGTCCCGACGGGCCCGCGGCGTGGAGGTCTGGGCGGCGCTGCGGTCGCTCGGCCGGCGCGGCCTCGCCGAACTGTTCGAGCGCAACTGCAGGCAGGCACGACGGTTCGCCGAACGCCTGGGTGCCGCGGGTTTCGAGGTGCTCAACGACGTGGTGTTGAACCAGGTGGTCGTCTCGTTTGGTGCGCCGGAGACGACACTCGCGATCATCGACGCCATCCAGGCCGATGGAACGTGCTGGGCGGGGGCGACGACCTGGCGCGGACGCAAGGGCATGCGCATCAGCGTCAGCTCGTGGGCCACGACGGATGAGGACGTCGAGCGCAGCGCCGATGCGATGATCCGCATCGCGGCGAATCATCGGGAGGAATAGGCGCCAGTCGCCAGCGCAGCGCCGCGGATTACTTCGCGGCCGGCGCCGCGCTCACCAGTTCGACGTCGAACAGCAGCACCTGGCCCGCGAGTGGTCCCCGGTCGCCGTATGCGAGCGTGGCCGGAATGGCCAGCTGCCACTTCGAGCCCTCGTTCATCATCTGCAGCGCCTCGGTCCAGCCCGCGATCACGCCATTCACGGGAAACGTCGCGGGCTCGCCGCGCTTGTAAGAGCTGTCGAACTCGGAGCCGTCGACCAGCGTGCCGCGGTAGTGGACCGTTACGGAGTCTGTCGTCGTGGGCTTGCGGCCCTTGCCTTCGGTGATGACCTTGTACTGCAGTCCGCTTGCAGTGGTCTGCACCCCGGGGCGCCGCGCGTTCTCCGCGAGATACGCGGCGCCGGCGGCTTTGGCCTTCTGCGCCGCCTCGGCCTGCGCCTTGGTGCGCTGCTCGTTGATGCGGGTTTCGAGACCCTGCAGCGCCGCTTCCATCGCGGGCTGGTCGAGCTGCGGGGTCGTACCGCTGCGGCCGTCCTCGAGACCCTTCATCAGGGCATCCGAGCGCAGTTCGAGGCCCGCGAGGTCGCGCCCGAGCTGGTAGCCGAGCGCGTAGTTCATCTTCGCGGTCTCGTCCATGACGGCCGCAGGTTCGGCCGCGCCGGCCGCGGCGGCGAAGATCAGCGATACCAGCGCAGCGAGCGGCGCCTGGGCGTGCAGTCGAATCATCGGTTGAGCTCCAGGTGTTGTCGTGTCCAGTGCAAGGGCGCGCATGTTACGTGCTGCCCCGGGCTTTGTCGCGGGCGTGCGGCCCGGGGATCCCGTCAGGCGGGCTCTGCGCGGGCCTCGTGCTCGCGACACAGCTTCGTCGTCTGCGCGGCGGCGAGGGGCTCGCCGGTCAGGCCGCAGCGGAATCGTGCCCCGGATTCCGCACGGAAATGCCGGCAGGTCCGGCACACGCCAAACGACCGCGAGCCGCCCGCGAGCTGCAGCGCCCGGAGCAGCGATTCGAACTCGGACTCGAGCCCGATTGCCGGACCGCCTCGCTGCGCGAGGAGCGCCTTCCACTCCGCAGGCGGCAGCGACGTCGCCACGATCCCGCGACCGGCCGCAGTCAGGGCGAGGTGCCACACGCGGCGGTCCTTCGTGTCGCGCGTTCGCTCGATCAGGCCACGACTTTCGAGCAGGGCCAGCGTCTGCGACGTCGCGCCGCGCGACAGGCCGAGGTACTCGGCCATGGCGGCCGGCGTGTCGCTGTAACGGTTGGCCTTCGCGAGGTAGGACAGCGCGAGCAGCGGGACGGGCTGCAGGCCGTGTGCCTGGCCGGCCGCGCGCAGGCTCGCCTGCGTCAGGTTGCCGAGGCGCTCGAGCAGGGTGAACAGGCGTTCGTTCGCCAAACGGACTCCAAGGTGGTTTCGCCACGAAATTATATTGACGAGACCGGCGCCGATCCACTACCGTGCGCGCATTGGTTTCGTAGCGAAACCAATGTCCACCGACCCGGCGACTGAAGACACGAAGGAGCAACACATGAAGACGGGGCCATTGATCGCCATTGCACTTTCGGCCTGCGCCATCCCGGCGCTCGCAGCCGACCCGCCCGCGGTGCCGTATCCCGAGGGCTACCGGGACTGGCACCACGTCAAGTCGATGGTCATCGAGGAAGGACACCCCCTGTACGCGTCCTTCGGGGGTATTCACCATCTCTACGCGAACAAGCTCGCCCTCGAGGGCTACCGGACCGGCCGGTTCCCGGACGGTTCGATCATCGTGTTCGACCTGCTCGCCGCCGACCGCGCGGATGCGGCGGTCGTCGAGGGTCCTCGCAAGGTCGTGGGCGTCATGCACAAGGACGCCGGGCGCTGGGCCGCAACGGGCGGCTGGGGCTTCGAGGGTTTCGCGGGGGACTCGAAGACCGAGCGAGCCGTGGGCGCCAAGGCCGCGGAGGCCTGCTTCGCCTGCCATGCGCCGCAGAAAGCGACTGACTACGTCTTCAGCCGCTCGCGTCCCTAG
>JAGOXN010000290.1 GCA_018059685.1 Steroidobacteraceae bacterium
GTTCTCTCATTGCGTTCGCTTCCACCGCCCGGGAGGGGACGATCAGTCGCATCGGCGCGCGGCTGTCCGGCCCGGTGACGACGGCACGGAGCGAAGTGGACGTGATCGTCACCGAGCATGGCGCCGCTGACCTCAGAGCCCAGCCTTTGCGCGAGCGGGCGCGCCGGTTGATCGCGATCGCCCATCCGAAGTTCCGCGAGAGCCTCGAGCGCGAGGCGCACGAACTGCTGCGAAGGGGCTACTAACCCGGATCCGGATCGCGCGGGCGCGAGGCGACCAGCGCCGGCGAGCGCGCGCCGCCGCTCGCGGCACTGCGGTGCGTCGATTCCATCCAGGTCCGGATCCGCTTGGCGTCCGCGATCCGCGTGAGCTTGCCCCAGGAGTTGAGCAGCACGATGACGACCGGACGGCCCTCGATGAGCGTCTGCATCACGAGGCACCGGCCGGCTTCCGAGATGTAGCCGGTCTTCTGCACGCTCACCTGCCAGGCCGGGTTCACGACCAGCGTGTTCGTGTTGCGGAACGTGAGTTGCTGGCGACCGACCTGCACGAGGTGCTCCGCGTCGATCGAGTAGTCGCGGATCACGGGGTTTTCAGCCGAAGCCGCCACCAGCTTCGCGAGGTCCTCGGGGCTGGCCACGTTGCCACTCGACAGGCCGGTCGGGTCGACGAAACGTGCCGTCGTCATCCCGAGCACGGCGGCCTTGTCGTTCATGGCATGAACACAGGCGGGCACGCCGTCCGGGTAGCTGCGGCAGAGCGCGTGCGCGGCGCGGTTCTCGGACGACATCAGCGCGAGGTGCAGCAGGTCGGCCCTGCTGAGACTGCTGCCGCGCGCGAGGCGCGAGCTGCCGCCCGCAGTACCGGCGACGTCACCAGACGTGATCGTCAGCATCTCGTCCATCGGCTGGCCGGCTTCGAGGACCACGAGGGCGGTCATGAGTTTGGTAATCGACGCGATCGGCACCGGGACGCGCTCGTGTCGCGCGGCGAGGACCGACGCGGTCGATTCGTCGAGGATGTAGAAAGCGTGCGAGCGGACCTCCGGCAGGGTCCGCGACGACGGGACGCCCTGCGGGGCGGCCGACGCTGCAATCGGCACGAGCGCTGCCAGCAGCGTCAGCGCCCGCGCCACGAGACCAGTGTTCCAGCACGCCCGCATGTGAAATCCCATTCGCTTCCCCGCTTCTGCGCCCTGCGTCACGCGCGTGCCACGGTGCATGGCACCCCGTGAAGCCTAGCCAGTCCCGCCCGGTGGACAACGTGACACGTCTCGCAGAAACGGGCGGACCGGCGCCCGAATCGGCCATACTAGGTTGACTCATGTCCCCCGACGTCGAACTCCCGCCATCCGGATTCGAGCGCTGGCGACGTGCCACGCTCGCACCCTTCTCACACCGCGCGTTTGCGCTGTTCTGGTGTGCGACCCTGGCCTCGTCGTTCGGCAGCATGATCCAGACGGTCGGAGCCGCCTGGCTCATGGCGACGATCGCGCCCTCCGCGGACCAGGTCGCGCTGGTACAGACGGCCGGCGCCCTGCCGTTCTTCTTCCTGTCGCTGATCGCCGGCGCGCTGGCCGACACGCGCGACCGTCGCACGATCATGCTGGTGTCGCAGCTCGTGGCGCTCGTGGCCTCGGCCCTGCTCGCCGCGGTTGCGCTGCGGGGCGGGATCACGCCGTCGCAGCTGCTCTGGCTCACGTTCCTGATCGCCTGCGGCACCGCGGGATTCGCGCCCGCGTGGCAGGCATCGATCGGCGATCAGGTGCCGCGGGCGCAGATCGCGCCGGCCGTCATGGCCAATGCCATGGGATTCAACGTCGCGCGCAGCCTGGGCCCCGCGATCGGCGGCTTCATCGTCGCTGCCCTGGGAGCCGCCGCGGCGTTCATCATCAACACGGTGTCGTACCTCGGCATCATCGCCACGCTGCTGTGGTGGCGACCCGCCCGGACGCGCAGCGAACTGCCGCCCGAGCCGCTCGGCACGGCAATCGCAGCGGGTGTGCGCTACGTCGGCCTGTCACCACACATGCTCGCAATCCTGCTGCGCTGCGTGGTGTACACGGTGCCGATCGCTGCCGTCCCGGCCCTGATGCCGATCGTGGCACGCGACCTGCTCGCCGGTGGTGCGGCGACCTACGGCATCCTGCTCGGCTGCTTCGGCATCGGCGCGATGCTCGGTGCGCTGGCAGGCGCTGCCCTGCGCAGCCGGCTCACGAGCGACGCGCTGTTGCGCGCGCTGTCGGCACTCGCCTGCCTCGCGATGATCGGGATCGGCCAGAGCCGCTGGGCGGCCGTCACGGTGTTCGCCCACGTGGTGGCGGGATCGGTCTGGACGCTCGGGTTCGCGACCTTCAACATTGCCGTGCAGCTGTCCTCGCCGCGCTGGGTGATGGGAAGGATGCTCGCGACCTACCAGACCATCACCTTCGCCTCGATTGCACTCGGCAGCTGGTGGTGGGGTGAGCTCGCCAGTGTCGCCGGCCTGCGGGAGTCGCTGACCGTGGCAGGCTGCACGGCGCTCGTCTCGCTCGTGGTCGCCCGGTTCCTGCGCGTCGCCGTCGAGCAGCTCGGCTCACTCGACCCGCGGGCCCGTGTCGAGCTCACGCCGCCCACGGTCGAGATGCACGCGGCGTCGGGGCCCGTGGTCGTCGAGATCGAGTATCGCGTGGCGCCGAAGGACGCGGTGGAGTTCGTCACGGTGATCAACGAGATCGGGCGCATCCGGCGGCGGGACGGTGCCCGCGCATGGTCCATCTGCCAGGACATCGACGCACTGGATCGCTGGGTCGAGCGCTTCGAATGCCCGACGTGGCTCGACTACCTGCGCTGGCGGACCCGGCCGACCGAATCGGACCAGGCCGTCCGCGCGCGCCTCGCGCAGCTGCTCGCAGGCGAGCACCACGCGCGTCGCCTCGTCGTGCGGCCACCGGGCGCGGACCCGCTCGGCGTGCCGTCTGCGGCGGCACAGGAGGGTGCCGACGCCGCACGCGACCTGCCTGGAGGCTTGTAGCAACCGCACCCGTTCGGCCCTGCGTCAACGGAGCTGGTTGCCGCCCTGATCCTGGATCATTGCCCGCGAATCGCGGCGCGACAGGCCCCGAAGCGTCGAGTCGCGCAGGAACAGCCTTGCATCCGCGGCCGCGTCGAACGACCCGTTTGCGCCCTCGACGTAACTGTTCGCGATGTGAACGACGCCGTCGTGCACGACCACGCCGGTTCCTGCTGCGACGATACGGCTGTTCGTCAGGAACAGCTCGCACCCGCCGCGCACGGTGATGGCATCGCCCTCCACGTAGATGTCGCGATCGTCGAGGTGCATCATCCGCCGCCCCTCGCAGATGATCGGGTCGACGGTGCGCTGGCCCGGCGCGTCCTTGGCGGTGACCGGCGGCGCACTTCCTCCCGAGACGATGCTCAGGCCCGGACCACTCACCCTGACACGACCGTCGATCCGCTCGATCGTATACAGCTTCTGGCCCGCGGCGGGCTGGGCGGCGTCGGCTGGCTCCGCTGCGGACATCGCCTCGGTTCGCTGTGCGGGTTCGTCCTGGGTGGCAGCATCCTGCGTGGCCGTGTCCGGGGCCGTCGCGTCCAGAACGGCGGACCCGACCGCGGCGGCCGACCCGTCCGAGACCTCCCCAGCCGGCACCGGAGCGGGCGATGCGAGCTGTGCCAGCGGCGTCGCGGCGAGCTCGTTCGGTTTCACCGTCAGTACCTGGCCCGTACGGCGGTCGCGCAGCGTGAACACGCCCTCCCGCAGGTCCGTCGCGATGATCTCGAGGTTCGGATTTCGTTCCAGCGCTGCCTGCGCCCACGCCATTTCCTGCGATGCCCCCTGGTCCCCGCCCTCCTGGCAAGCAGCGAGCACCAGCAGCGCCGCACATGCGATCAGCGCGGCGCGAACCCTGGCCGTCGACCGGATCTCGAGTCGCGTGCGCATCGGACCTCCACCCGTCTGTCCAGG
>JAGOXN010000291.1 GCA_018059685.1 Steroidobacteraceae bacterium
GGCAAGGTGAGCGCACTCGAGGCGGCCACCGGGCGCGTGCGGTGGCGCGTGGACACTGAACTCGCGCTCTCGGCCGGACCGGGCGCGGGCGCCGGGTTGCTGGTCCTCGGCACCAACGACGGCAACGTGATCGCGCTCGAGGCGGCAACCGGTGAAGTGCGCTGGAAGACGCGGGTCAGCGGCGAGGTGCTCGCGGCGCCGCTGGTGACCGGGGAGCGAATCGTCGTCCGTTCCGTCGACGGCCGCCTGCGCTCCCTCGCGGCGCGCGACGGCGCCGAGCAGTGGGTCGTGGAGGAAATGGTGCCGCGCCTCTCGCTGCGCGGTACCGCTCCACCCATCCTGGCGGGCGATGCCGTGATCGAGGGATTCGACACGGGCAAGGTCATGGCCGTCGCGCTCGCCTCGGGCGACATCCTGTGGCAGACGCAGGTGAGTTCGGCACGCGGCCGCTCGGAACTCGAACGCCTGGCCGACGTCGATGCCGCGGTCCAGGTGGCCGGCAACGACGTGTATGCGGTCGGATACCAGGGGCGAGTCGAGATGCTTGCCCTGGATACCGGCCAGGTGTGGTGGGGCCGCGAGGCGTCGAGCTATCGCGCAATCGCAATCGACGATGACCAGTTGTACGTCGCGACCTCCGCAGGCGACGTCCTCGCCCTGCGCCGGCGCGACGGCAGCGTGGTCTGGCAGCAGGAGGGCCTGAAGCACCGCGGCCTCGGTGGCGTCGCCGTCGACGGCGCGGCGGTCGTCGTTGGCGACTTCGACGGATACCTGCACTGGCTGGATCGCGCCACCGGCAGGTTCGTTGCGCGCGAGAGACCCGGCGGCGCGCGTATCGCCGCGGCGCCCCTCGTTGCAGGCGGACGAGTGTTCGTCATCGACGAAGGTGGTGACGTGACGGCATTCGTGAGCGGAGCTGCCTCGGGAAGCTGATCGTGCTGCCCGTCGTGGCCCTCGTCGGGCGTCCAAACGTCGGAAAGTCGACGCTCTTCAATGCGCTCACACGCACGCGCGACGCGCTGGTGGCCGACGTTCCCGGCCTGACGCGCGATCGCAAGTACGGGTACTCGCGCATCGGCCCGCGTGCCTGCGTCGTCGTCGACACCGGCGGCCTCGTCGCGACCCGCGAGGGCGTCGAGCGCCTCATGGCGGAGCAGACCGCGCGGGCCGTCGACGAGGCGGACCGGGTGCTGCTCGTCGTGGACGCCCGCCAGGGTTGTGCGCCGGCCGACCACCACGTCGCGGACGTCCTGCGCAGGAGCGGCAAGCCGGTGCTCGTCGTGGCCAACAAGTCAGAGGGTCTCGACCCGGAAATCGCCGGCGCGGATTTCCACCAGCTGGGGTTCGGTCCGCCCGTGGCGGTGTCGGCGGCGCACGCAGCGGGCCTCGAGGCGCTCGTGGAGCAGGCGCTCGCAGGCTGCGCCGCGCCGGAGCAGGCCGCGGACGACGCGGGTTCCGCGACAGAGGGGCGCGAGATACGGGTAGCCGTCGTCGGCCGGCCGAACGTCGGCAAGTCCACGCTCATCAACCGCCTCCTCGGCGAGGAACGCCTGGTCGCCTGCGACCAGCCCGGCACCACCCGTGACGCGGTGTTCGTCCCCTTCGAGCGCGACGGCCAGCCCTACACACTGATTGACACGGCCGGAGTGCGTCGGCGCGCGAGGGTGAGCGACGCAATCGAGAAATTCAGCGTTGCGAAGACGATGCAGGCGATCGAGGAGGCCAACGTCGTGGTCGGCGTGCTGGACGCGCACGACACGGTCGCGGAACAGGACGCGAGCCTCCTCGGGCTCGTCGCCGAGCTCGGGCGGGCGCTCGTGATCGCGGTGAACAAATGGGACGGCATCCCTGCGGACCAGCGCGCGGCGATCCGCGACGGACTCGACCTGCGGCTCGACTTCCTGACGTTCGCGCCGGTGCATTTCATCTCGGCACGCCATGGGACGGGTGTCGGAGAGCTGATGGGTGCCGTTCGCGCGGCATACCGGGCGGCCGTCAAGGAACTCCCGACCGGTGACCTGACCCGGGCGCTCGAGCAGGCCGTCGCCATGCACCAGCCACCGCTGGTGCGCGGCCGGCGGATCAAGCTGCGCTACGCGCACCAGGGCGGCCGCAATCCCCCGGTCGTGGTGATTCACGGGAACCAGACGCAGCACGTCCCGGATGCCTACCGCCGTTACCTGGAGAACCACTTCCGGAAGGTCTTCCGACTGCAGGGCACGCCGTTGCGCATCGAGTTCCGCACCGATGCGAACCCGTACGCAGGCCGCCGCAACGAACTGACGCCCCGGCAGCAGCGCAAGCGCAAGCGCGTGATCGGACGCAGCCGGCAGGGCCGCGGCAAGCGCTGAATCGGCGGGTCGCCTGATAACCAGGGGTTCTGACGCGCTATCCTGTAGCTCTTGTACCACCGGGAGCCGGGCATAGACTCTGCCCATGGCCATGGCACTCGCCCGCACTCCGTCGCATGCGACCCATGAACTCCCGGCGCGTCGCCTCGCGAGGCTCGCTGCGCCCCTGCGCCTGTATCGCGGTGGCCTGATCGAGGAGCCCGTGGTCGCGTACGAGTGCTGGGGACGGCTCAGCGCCGCGCGGGACAACGTGATCCTCCTGTTCACCGGCCTGTCGCCGTCTGCGCACGCGGCCTCCTCGGGGTCGGACCCGAGGCCGGGCTGGTGGGAGTCGATGATCGGCGATGGCAGGCCGCTCGACACGGCTCGCTTCTTCGTCGTCGCGGTGAACTCGCTCGGCAGCCCGTTCGGTTCCTCGAGCCCGGCGGCAATCGACCCGGCGACCGGGCGACCGCACGGCATCGGCTTCCCCGAGATCGCGGTCGAGGACATCGCGACGGCCGGCCGCGAGGCGTTGCGCACGCTCGGCATCGAGCGCGTGGCTGCGGTCGTCGGACCTTCGCTCGGTGGCATGGTCGTGCTCGCCTATGCCGCGCAGTTCCCGGACGAGGTCGACAACGTCGTCAGCATTTCCGGCGCCGCGCGCGCGACGCCGTTTGCCATCGCCCTGCGGTCCCTGCAACGCGAGATGGTCCGCAGCGATCCGGCCTGGCGCGGCGGAAACTACCTGCCCGGTCGCGGGCCGCGGCTGGGCCTGCGCCTCGCGCGCAAGCTCGGCACGATGACCTATCGCTCGCCTGAGGAATGGCAGGAGCGTTTCGGTCGGCGGCGGGTGCCCGAGACGGCTGGCATCGCCGGGGACTTCCGGCCCCAGTTCGAGATCGAGGCCTACCTCGAGCACCAGGCGCAGCGCTTCGCCGACACCTTCGACGCGAACTGCTATCTCTACCTGTCGCGGGCCATGGACCAGTTCGATCTCGCCGAGCACGGAGGCGGTTCGCTCGCGGCGGCCTTCGCGCGGCTCGGCAGGGCGCGCGCGCTCGTCATCGGCGTCGAGACCGACATGCTGTTTCCGATCGAGCAGCAACGCGAGATCGCCGATCACCTGCAGGCGGCGGGCGCGGAGACGGTTTTCCACGCGTTGCCGTCGGTGCAGGGGCACGACTCGTTCCTCGTGGACCTCGCGCGCTTCGAGCCCGCGATTGGCGCGTTCGTCGCGGGGATCCGGCGCGCGCCGTAGCCGCCGCGGCTCAGTCGTCCGGCGACTCTTCCCCGGCGAGGAACAGCGCCGGGTTCACCAGCGCGCGGTTGACCGCCACGCTCCAGTGCAGGTGCGGTCCCGTCACCCGCCCGGTGGCACCGACGAGACCGAGCGGCGAGCCAGTGCCGACTTCCTCGCCGACGCGCACATCGATGCGGCTCAGGTGGCAGTACATGGTCACCACGCCCTGGCCGTGATCCACGAACACGGTGTTGCCATTGAAGAAGAAGTCCCCGGCGTCGAGTACCCGGCCGGGTGCCGGACTGCGGATCACCGTCCCCGAATCGGCCGCGATGTCCATGCCGCTGTGCGGGTTGCGCGGCTGCCCGTTGAAGTAGCGGCGCAGGCCGAAAC
>JAGOXN010000292.1 GCA_018059685.1 Steroidobacteraceae bacterium
TTACCTGCGCCAACTGCAGGCGGCGGGCCTCGCCACGCTGCCCGGCACGGCCGCCGAGATTCTGGACGACGAGGTACGGGCCATCATCTGCCCGGACAAGCTCGACACCGGCCAGTGGCTGGAGGTGATCCGCGAGGCGCACGGGCTCGGCCTCGGGACGACGGCCACGATCATGTTCGGCCACGTCGACCGGCCGGTCCACTGGGCGCGGCACCTCGCGAGGATCCGACGGTTGCAGGAGGAGACGGGTGGCTTCACCGAGTTCGTGCCGCTGCCCTACGTGCACCGGGAGGCGCCACTCTGGCGACGCGGCCGGAGCCGGTCAGGACCCACGATTCGCGAGGCCGTGCTGATGCACGCGATCGCACGGCTGGCGCTGCATCCGTTGATCCGCAACATCCAGACTTCATGGGTCAAGATGGGGCCGCAGGGCGCGCAGCTGTGCCTGCGGGCCGGCGCCAATGATCTCGGTGGCACGCTCATGTACGAATCGATCACGCGGGCTGCCGGTGGCGTCAACGGCCAGGAGTTCGATTCCGCTGCGATGGCCGCGCTCGCGGCGGGCATCGGCCGTCCGGCGCGCCAGCGGACCACGTTGTACGGTCGCGTGACGGCGCCTGCGCTGCCGCTGCCTGCGGCGCGTCGCCGGACTGCAACTGCTTGAGGGGCCCTGCCCAGGGGCAGGTGGCTGTTGGGCTGAAGCGGGCGCAAGACCGGACGAGCCGGCAAGTACCTGCAGACAGACGGGAGAGTGGCAATGACTGTGTCCATCGACGAACTGGCGAAACAGGTCCAGGTGCTGCGTGACATCGAGGAAATCAAGCGCCTGAAGCATGCCTATTTCCGCTGCATCGATACGCTGAACATCGAGGAACTCAAGCGGCTCACGCACCCCAAGGTAACGACCTGTTACGTGGGCGGCAGCTACCGCATCGAGCTCAAGGACCAGGCGGAGTTCATCGAGATGATCGAAAGCTCGTTCAACGCCGATTGCGTCGCCCGACACAACGGGCATCATCCGGAGATCGAGATCCTGAGCCCGACGGAAGCGACGGGTACCTGGTACCTGCACGACGATTTCCTGAATTTCCATTACATGATGCGCACCGAGGGTACGGCGATCTATCGTGACCGGTATACGAAGGTCGATGGCCGCTGGGTGGTCACGCACCAGAGCTACGAACGCATCTTCGAGCGGGTCGAACCCATTCCGAGCGTTCCCAACTTCACCGTCAACACGCTGGCCGCGAAGGGGCGACGGTCGTCGAAGCCGGCGTAGCGGCCGGCGGGCATCAGGCGTCCACGCGAGCCGGGACGTCATTGCGTCAAGTGTCGCTGGTCCGGACGCAATCCGGTGGCCAGCCTGTCATCGAGGTAAGGAGTCGGGATGAAGTACTGGCAATCATCGTTCTTGTGCGAAGGCGACCAGCTGTTCGATGTCGCGAGGGCGGCGGAGAGCGTGGGATTTCACGGGATGCTGGTGTCGGATCATCTCGTGCACCCGGAAAAGCAGGACTCGAAGTACCTGTACTCGGCGGACAACAAGCCACCCCAGTTCCGCGAAGACACGCTGTGGCCCGAGGCCTGGTCGCTGATCGGCGGGCTGGCGGCCATCACCGAGAAGCTGCATTTCTGCACCAACATCTACATCCTGCCGTTGCGTCACCCGCTCGAGGTCGCCAAGGCGACCGGCAGCCTGGGTTACTTCTCCAAGGGACGCGTGCACATGGGCGTGGGCGTCGGCTGGATGAAGGAGGAATTCGACATGATGGGCGTCGATTTCCACACGCGTGGCAAGCGCATGGACGAATGCATCGAGGTCATCCGCAAGCTGCAGACCGGCAAGTACGTGGAACACCACGGGCAGTTCTTCGACTTCCCGCGCATCATCATGACCCCCGTTCCGCCACGGCCAGTGCCGATCCTGATTGGCGGCACCAGCGAGCCGGCGTTGCGGCGCGCCGCGCGCACGGGTGATGGCTGGGTGGCGCCCCCGCAGACGATCGCGCAGACGATCGAGACGCTCGGGACGCTGGACAGGCTGCGCAGGGAGTACGGCACGCGCAACAAGCCGTTCGATACGAACGTCGCGGTCTGGGATGAGAAGCCGGTGACCCCGGCTGACGTGCGCCGTCTCGAGGATGCCGGGGCGACCGACTACACGATCTATCCGTTCACATACACCATCGGGCCGAACACGACGATTGCCCAGAAGCGGGCCGAAATGGAGCGGGTCGCCGAGGAACTCATCGCCAGGACCTGAAGGTGGTGGCGGTCATCGGCCTGCGGGAACTGGGCGCGCTGGCCCGCAGGCCGCTGGCCGATGTCGTTTCGCCGTTTGACGAGTCGCCTTACGTCCTCCTCGGGCTGGAGAAGCCGGCTGCCGGTCCGATCGGAGAGACCGACCCGGCCATGGTGCGCTGGCTGCGCCGCCAACCCTGCCCGGTGATCGCGATCGCGGAGGCCGGTGCTCACGAGGACCTGCAGCGCGCGTGCGATGTGGTCGTGACGGAGCCAGCCGATCTCGAGGCCGTACTGCGCAACGTCCGCGCCTCACCCCTGGCCGCCATGATGCTCGTGCAGGTGCTGCGCGTGACGGAGCAGTTGCCGGTCGAGCAGGCGCTGGTCGTCGAATCGCTGGCCTTCGCGACGCTGCAGTGCGGACCCGAGTTCCGTCGCTGGCTGGACGGGCGTCCGCCGCCTCGCGCCACGGACGACGGCAGCGCAGGGCCGCCAGTCATGGTCGAACGGCACGGTGACGACGTGGCGATCCGGCTCAACCGCCCGTCGCGACGCAATGCCCTGTCGGTCGAGGTCCGCGACGCCCTGTGCGAGGCACTGGAGCTCGTCGCGGCCGACCCGACCATTCAGACCGCGCGCGTCAGCGGGAACGGCAGGTGTTTCAGTTCGGGCGGCGATCTCGATGAGTTTGGCACCGCGCCCGATCCCGCGTCGGCGCATGCCGTGCGGAGCCTGCGGCTTCCGGCGGGCGCGCTGCTGCAATGCATCGAGCGGGTCGAGTTCCGGCTGCATGGAGCGTGCGTCGGAGCCGGCGCCGAGTTGCCCGCCTTCGGCCGGCGAGTCTGCGCGCAGCGCGATACTTACTTCCAGCTTCCCGAGATCCTCCTCGGGCTGATTCCTGGTGCCGGTGGCTGCGTCAGCATCCCGCGCCGCATCGGCCGCCAGCGCACTGCGTACATGGCATTGTCTGCCGCGCGGATCGACGTGCAGCAGGCTTTGGCCTGGGGGCTGGTCGACGCCATCGTGGACTGATCACGCACGATCTCAATCGCACGCGATCTGCCAGCCTGCGAGCGCCGAGCCGTCATCCGCGCCGAGCGCCCGTGCCGGCCCTGCGGGGGATCGGGCGGTGGGCGGCGCCGCATCCACGCCGAGCGAGCGGGCCTCGGCGGTCCATGCCAGCCAGCGCTCGCGCGTGGCTGCAGCGCCTGGCAGCCGATCGAAACCGATGCAGTGAGCCACGACGTCACGCAACGGGATCGATAGCAGCCAGCCGCCTCCACCCTGCAGGCCCGCGACCGCCGCAAGCGCCGCATGCACGCCCGCGAGCGGATCGGCGATGGCATCGCCACAGATGAGCGGCAGCCCGCTCACCTGCTGCATGAGGGCCGACAATCCCGCCGCCACGCCGGCATCATCCCCGAATGCCGTCCAGTTGCCCTCTGGTTCGTCGCGGCCATAGCCCGTGAGGCTCACCCAGGTGAGGCCGCTGCGCCGCGCAATGCACTCCTCGGCGATGACGCCCAGTTGCCGCAGGGCGCGCGGCCGCGAGGCCTCGATGACGATGTCGGCCCAGTCGAGCAGCTCGTGCAGGCGACCAGTGTCGTTCCCATCGAACGCGAGCGCCACACTGCGCTTGCCGGAGTTGAGCAGGTCATAGAATGCGGATGGTCCGTTGCGGGCACCATCCGGCCGCCTGCGACTCTCGACCTTGATGACCTGCG
>JAGOXN010000293.1 GCA_018059685.1 Steroidobacteraceae bacterium
GAGAAGCCGCGATGCACGCCGGCGAACAGGACCGTGCCCGCGACAGGCTCGAACGTCCCGCCGAGGCCCGGGATGAACTGGTCGATGTCGGTCGTGCCGCGTGTACCGAGCAGGTTGTCGATGCGCTCGTACTCGACGTGCTCGTAGCGCACTCCCGGCGTCACGGTGAAGCGGCCGAGGTCGAAGCGGTTCTGCACGAAGGCCGACATCGCCTCGACGTTGCGGTCGCTGTCCTCGCGTAACCCTGCGTTCGGCCCGGTGCCCGGACTGCGCGCGTTGGGCGTGTCGCCATTCGCCTGCACGCGGTACTGGTCCTCGTAGTGGTAGCGCACGCCGGCGTCCGCGACGTTCTCGACACCGAAGAGTCCGTGCTCGATCGAGACGCGCGGCTCGAGGCCGGCGGTCCAGAACTGGCGCACGCGACCCTCGTTGCCGCAGGTCGTGCTCAGGTTCGCCATGCCGCCGCAGGCCGTGTCGCTCGCATCGTTCGGCCGCTGGTTCGAATTGCTCGACTGGCGCCACCAGTCGCGATTGAAGTACGTGTAGTAGGCGTTGGTCGTGAAGGCGATCGCGTCGTTCATCTCGAACCGGTGGGTGGCCGAGGTGCCCCAGCGATACGCGTACATGTGGTCGTTCGCGAAGGCGTTGGCTCGCGGGTCCGCCTGCCACTCGGCGAGCGTCAGGCCCGAATAGGTCACCTGCGAGTCCTCGTCGTAATAGCTGGTGCGGAACGTGAGCGCCTGTCGCTCGGTGAGCTCCTGCACGAGCTTCAGGTTCAGGTCGGCCACCTGGAAGTTCATGTTCTCGCGCGCCCCATCCGCTTCCTTCCAGGTGCCGTGGGCGATGAATCCCGTGCGCTCGATCGTGTCTCCGTATTCCGCGTGCGCCTCGCGATAGCCCTCGTTGCCGGCGGAGGCCACGAGACGGGTGCTCGCGTCCGCCGGGACGGCGGGCGTGATGTAGTTGACGACTCCCCCGACGGTCTGCGGACCGAACAGGATCTGGCCGGAGCCCTTCAGGATCTCGATGCGCTCGAAGCGGTCGACCGGCGGGTGGTAGTAGCTCGCGTTGTCGCCGTAGGGCGCATAGGCGAGCGGGATGCCGTCCTCGAGCAGCAGCACCTTCGTGGAGCGCGTCGGGTTCAGGCCGCGGATGCCAATATTCGGACGCAGCCCGAAGCCTTCCTCGTCGCGCGCCACGACGCCCGGGACCTTGCGCAGCGCCTCGTTGATCGTGAAGACGCGCGATTCCTGCAGCACCGACTGGTCGATGACCGCCGCCGATCCCGGGATCGTGTCGAGCCGGATGCGGTCACCGACGACGATGACGACCGGCTCGAGCGCCTCAGGCCCAGGCGCGGCATTCTCCCCGGCGCGGGCCGCGCAGGACAGCACCGACGTGACGGCGACCAGCAGCGTCGCGCTGCGACGAGCAGATTGAATGGACGGCATGCTGCACCGCCTGGAGCTGATTCGAAGGAGGGATTCCGGGGCGCGACTCTATGCAGCCACGGTATATCAAGTCAATGAAAATCATTCGTATTAGCGTCTGGCAACTCCCGAACGGGGTGCCAGGAGCGAAATGCCTGCCTTTCCAGCCGGATCGCCGGCTCAATCGCGGAAGTTGGTGAACTGCAGCGGCAGGTCGAAACCGCCCTTCTTCACGAGCGCAATGACGGATTGCAGGTCGTCGCGGCTCTTGCCACTCACCCTGACCTGCTTGTCCTGGATTGCGGCCTGTACCTTGAGCTTCGAATCCTTCACCAGGCGCTGGATCTTCTTGCCGAGTTCCGTATCGACGCCCTGGCGCAAGGTAACGACCTGCCGCGCGGTCTGGCCGGTGGTGACCGGCTCGTCCACTTTGAGGCACGCGACGTCGATACCACGTTTCGACAGCTTGAGCTTCAGGATCTCGAGCATCTGTTTCAGTTGAAAATCTGCCTGTGCAGAAAGCGCAACAACTGCATCTTTCAATTCAAACTTGGCATTCGTGCCCTTGAAGTCGAATCTCTGGTCGACCTCGCGGCTCGCCTGGTCGACGGCGTTGGTGACTTCGTGCTGGTTGACCTCGGAGACGATGTCGAAGGACGGCATGGTTCCTCGCGTGGGTGACCGCCCCTCAGGGCGCGGAGACGACGTCGGGCACGGCGCCCGGCCGGGGCCCGTCCGTCGCGGAGCCCGAATCCGCCACGGGTTCGGCAAGCAGGCTCTCGACCAACTGGGTGAACTCGG
This sequence comes from Steroidobacteraceae bacterium, assembly GCA_018059685.1. Classification (GTDB taxonomy): domain Bacteria; phylum Pseudomonadota; class Gammaproteobacteria; order Steroidobacterales; family Steroidobacteraceae; genus RPQJ01. Next base: position 2,232 of record JAGOXN010000293.1, read on the forward strand.
CCGTGAGTGCGTCGTAGTGCTGCCCGGTGGCAGGTCCGGTGAATCCAGCGTGGATCTTCCGTACCCGCCCATCGCGATCGACGAAGATCGTCGTCGGGTAGGCGTGCACGCCGGTCAACTGCGGCAGCGCCCGCGACGCCGCGGCGAGGTCGGACGCGCCCGCGATCAGGTTGACGTACTCGATGCCGAGCTTGTCGCGGAAGCGTCGCACCGCCGCCGCGGCCTGCGGGAACTCGCGGTAGTGCTCAAACATCAGCGCGACGACCTCGAGTCCCTGGTCGCGGTACTTCCGGTGCAGCCCGGAGAGGAACGCCGCCTCGTCGTGGCTCGTCGGGCACCAGCTGCCGGCGAGCGTCACGATCACGACCTTGCCCTCGAAGCGCGGATCGGACAGCGCGACCGGCTGGCCGTCGAGATCCTTGAACGAGAACCCGAACCTCGCCCCGGGATCGCGCAGCGCGGTCGCCACGGTGCTCGTGTCGAGCACGGCGTCGGCGCTCCGCGTCGCTACGAATCGCCGGTGCAGGAACCGGCCGGACCAGTACTCCCCCACGAGGTCGCCGCGTTCGTTCAAGCGGGCGCGGTACAGGTCCGCCTGGGCACCGTCGAAGCGGGACAGGTGCAGTTCGTCGCCGCGCATCTCGCCAGCGAGGTAACGGTGATCACCCGTCGGCGTGAGGATGGTCCCGGTGACGGTCCCGAACAATTGCGTCAGCTCCGCGACGCCGGGGCTCGTGGTGCCCGCCACGTCCGTGAAGGTCACCGACCAGCGCCCAGATACGTCCGCGTTGTCGGTGAGCGGCTCCTCGAAGAATCGCCAGGTCTGGCCGATCTCCGCCCCGAACGGCAGCGCCTGCCGCTCGCCGTCCGCGCGCAGCAGCGAGACCTGGCCCTCGAGTCGCCCGCCGGAAACCCGCGCCGACAACGAGTTCTCGTAGCCCGGCATGATCGCGTGCAGGGTGCCGTCCTTGACCGTGACTTCGCTGACCCGCACGCGCTCGTCGCCGTTGATGAGCTGGAGCACGAATCGGCCTTCTTCCGCGGCCACGTCGAGCCCGAACGGCAGCTCGCCACCGGGCGTCGTCAGGACGGCGCGATAGGCGCCGGGCTGCAGCTCGCGGCTGCGCGACCCGCAGCCGCCGAGCCACGCCGCCAGGGCGAGCAGCAGGATGAGCGAGGCGGCGAGCCGCGCGAGCGGCGTGGCGACCGACGGCATCTGGGTGTCCGCGCCCCGTCAGATCCCGAGCGCCTTGCGGATCTTGCCGACGAGTTTCGCGCCGCCGTGCTCCTTCACATAGTCGATGACGATCGGCCCGAACTTCTTCGCCGTGGCGACGTCGACGCCCAGTTCGGCGAACGACGCGGCAAGACCTGCCCAGCGACCCGGGCTTTTGCGTCCCCCGAGCAGCGAGCCGAGACCTCCGGCGAGCGAGCTCAGACGGCTCTGCGGCGGTGCGCTCTTCAGCAGCTTGTCGGCACCGGGGATGTCGGCCACGAACTGCTCGAAGTCCTCGGGTTCCATGTGCTGCTTCCCGGCACGCAACAGGGCCACCAGGCCGCCCTTGGCCTGCTTCTTGTTGATGCCGAGCTCGCTGGTGAGTCGCTCGATCAGGTCGTCCATCGCAGGATCCTCCGGGTCGGGAATTGCACGTCATGCCCGCCAGACGAGAGCCATGTCTTCCACGGCGATGTCCGCTTTCCGCGGCCGCACCGGGA
>JAGOXN010000294.1:0-1547 GCA_018059685.1 Steroidobacteraceae bacterium
AGCATGTGCTGCTGGTTGGTCCACAGCATCTTGTCGAGGTTGAGTGCCGAAGCGGACTTGTTGACGTCGTGGATGTCGAAGAGCTGCACCATCTCCTCGATGGTGAAGATTTCCTGGTCGCCGTGTGACCAGCCGAGCCGCCCGAGATAGTTGAGCAGACCCTCGGGCAGGAAGCCTTCGTCGCGGTACTGCAGTACGCTCACGGCACCATGGCGCTTCGAGAGCTTCGCGCCGTCCGGACCGAGGATCATCGGCACGTGGGCATACACGGGCGGCTCGACGCCGAGCGCCTTCAGCATGTTGATCTGGCGCGGCGTGTTGTTGATGTGGTCGTCGCCGCGGATGACGTGCGTGATGCGCATGTCGTAGTCGTCGACGACGACGCAGAAGTTGTAGGTGGGCGTGCCGTCCGAGCGCGCGATGATGAGGTCGTCGAGCTCGCCGCTGTCGAAGGTGATGGGCCCGTGGATCACGTCGTCCACGACGACCTGCCCTTCGTCCGGATTGCGGAATCTCACGACGGGATTCACGCCGGCGACCGGCGACCTGCGATTGCGGCAGCGGCCGTCGTAACGCGGCTTCTCCTTGCGCGCCGTCTGCCCGGCCCGCATCTCATCGAGTTCTTCCCTGCTGCACCAGCAATGGTAGGCCTTGCCCTCGCGCAGGAACTGGTCGATGACCTCCCTGTACCGCGGCATGCGCGCGGTCTGATAGAAGGGCCCCTCGTCATGGTCGAGGCCGAGCCACTTCATGCCGTCGAGGATCGCGCGCACGGCCTCGGGCGTCGAGCGCTCGCGATCCGTATCCTCGATGCGCAGGATGAAGGTTCCCCCGTGCCGGCGCGCATAGAGCCAGCAGAAGAGCGCCGTGCGCACGCCGCCGATGTGCAGCATGCCGGTCGGACTGGGGGCGAAACGGGTACGGACGTTCATGCGGAATGCCGGCGCTACGAAAAACGCCGGCCCAGGGCCGGCGCGGGATTCTGGTGGGCGGTAGTGGGATTGAACCACTGACCCCTGCCGTGTGAAAGCAGTGCTCTACCGCTGAGCTAACCGCCCGTTCGAGGGGCGCGTAGTTTAGGTGCCTGATACGGGAGGGTCAATTGCAGCCGGCCGTCCGGTCAGTCTCGCGAGCAGATACCGCTCGGCCCCTTCTGGCAATCCCGCGACGCGCCACAGGAGGATTATGGCGAGCACGTACGCGAGCGCCCCAGTCCCGATCTCGGCCGCCAGCCTGAGCGTAGCAGCCTGAGTCGCGAGAACTCGCCCCACTGCAATCACGATCACCGACATGGCGGTCGCCGCAACCAGCGGCCTCCAGGCCTGGCGGAACATCCCGGCAATACCAAACCCCGGGAGCACGCGTCCCGCAATTGCCTGCAGCGCCAGGAAGGTCGTCAGGGACGTGATCAGGTAGGCAAGTGCGACCTCTACCAGGTTCGTCCGCGGAAAGATCAACACGAGGAGCGCCACCAGCAGCAACAACCTGGCCCAGGTGAAGGCACAAAGCGTTCTGATTCGCCCCACGGACATGAGCATGTACCCGAT
>JAGOXN010000294.1:1647-3944 GCA_018059685.1 Steroidobacteraceae bacterium
GAAATCGCGCCCGAACTCCATGTTGCGCTGGAAGCTCACCGTGCCGATGTTCTCGAATCCACCGATGCCGACAGCAACGGCCATGAACTGCAGGACGGGTACGACACGCCCGTCGTCGAAATAGGCGGCCGCCGGGTGAGCGCAGGCGGCGACCACGAGCGCGGCGAGAAACGACTGGGCGAGGCGCAGGGTCCAGGCCGTGTGGAAATCTTCGGCGTCTACCCGGTCCTTCTGGATCAGCGCCGTTCCGACGCCGAGGTCGACGAGCACCTCGGGCAGGCCCGCGACCACCGTGGCCATCGCAACCAGGCCGAAGTCATCGGGCGACAGTAGCCTGGCCAGCACCAGCGTCCCGACGACACCCAGCAGCCTGTCCACCCAGCGCATTCCCACCGCAAGGAATGCGCCAAGGAACGGGGTCGTCGCACGCGACGCTTTGCGCACTGCACGCAACGCGTTCAGCACGGGTCGCTCATTGAGGGCGCAGGGACGGTACGTCACCGTCGCCGCAAGCGCGTGCCGTCACCGCGCGCGGCTCACCGCACGGCGGGGGCGATGAGGAAGTCAGCCAGGCTCCCCTCCCACCAGCGCCAGCAACTCGGCCGTCTTCTCGCGCATCAGCGATTCATCGCCGCGGCTCTCGACGTTCAGGCGGATGAGCGGTTCGGTGTTCGAGGAACGCAGGTTGAAACGCCATGCGTCGAACTCCACGCTCACGCCGTCCGTGTGATCGACATTCCTCGCACCCGGCTGGTACTTCCCGAGCACCGCTGCGATGGTCGCCTTCGAGTCCGGTACGCGCCGGTTGATCTCGCCGCTGGCTGGAAAGGCCCGTATGCGTTCACCGACCAGTTCCGACAGGCGCTTGCCGGTCTCGCTCATGATCTGCGTGACCAGGAGCCACGGGATCATGCCGCTGTCGCAGTATGCGAAGTCGCGGAAATAGTGATGTGCGCTCATCTCTCCGCCGTAGAGGCCGTCGACGTCGCGCATAACCTGCTTGATGAAGGCATGCCCCGACTTCGACTGCACGGCCTCACCGCCACCGCGCGCGACGATGTCGAGCGTGTTCCAGGTGAGGCGCGGATCATGCACGATGCGGCTGCCGGGGTGACGCGCCAGGAATACGGAGGCCAGCAGTCCGACGATGTAGTACCCCTCGATGAAACCGCCCCGCTCGTCGAAGAGGAAGCAGCGATCGTAATCGCCGTCCCAGGAAATTGCGCAATCGGCGCCATGCCGGCGCAATGCCTCGACCGGCGCACGGTGGTTCTCGGCGAGCATCGGGTTCGGCACGCCGTGCGGAAACGTCCCGTCCGGCTCGTGATGCACCTTGATGAACTGGAACGGCAGGTAGGGTTCGAGCTTGTCGACGATGAGGCCTGCCCCGCCGTTGCCTGCATGGACGACGACCTTGAGGGGCTTCAACTTCGAGCGGTCCACGTATGACAGCAGGTGCTCGATGTACTCCGGCATGATGTCGACGGCGTAGCGCTCGCCGACGCGGATCGGCGGCGTGAACTTCCCCGACTCCGCGATCCGGCGGATCTCCTGAAGGCCCGTGTCGCCACTGATCGGCCGCGAGCCCTCGCGGACGAACTTCATGCCGTTGTAGTCCGGCGGATTGTGGCTCGCGGTGACCATGATGCCGCCGTCCATCTGCTTGGCGAAGGTCGCGAAATAGACGACCTCCGTGCCGCAGAGGCCGATGTCGTACACATCGACGCCGGAATCGAGCAGGCCCTGCTCGAGCGCCTTGCCGAGCTCCTCGCTCGAGAGGCGTATGTCACGCCCCACGATCACCTTCTTCGGCCGCACGAACTCCGCATACGCGCGCCCGACCCGGTACGCGACGTCCTCGTTCAACTCGCCCGGGATGCGCCCGCGCAGGTCGTAGGCCTTGAATCCACTGATGGTGATGGGGTTCATGTGGTCGATCCCTCGCGCCCGTACCGGTCCTCGAAGCGCACGATGTCGTCCTCGCCGAGATAGCTGCCCGACTGCACTTCGATGATGTGCAGGGCGACCTTACCGGGATTCTCGATGCGGTGGCGAGTGCCCATCGGTATGTAGGTCGACTCGTTCTCGCCGAGCAGGAATACCTCGTCCCCGCGCGTGATGCGCGCCGTCCCGGAGACGACGATCCAGTGTTCCGCGCGGTGGTGGTGCAGCTGCAGGGACATCGAAGCACCCGGCTTGACGACCAGGCGCTTCACCTGGAAACGCTCGCCGTTGTCCACGCTGTCGTAGCTGCCCCAGGGCCGGAATACCTCCCGGTGCAGCGAGGTCTCGGAGCG
>JAGOXN010000295.1 GCA_018059685.1 Steroidobacteraceae bacterium
CAGGGCACTTCGGCCCGCAGGCTCCCGCCGGCTTCCAGCCCGCGAGGGTTGATGAACAAGCGCCGGCTTCCTGCCGGACGCATCGGGAAAACTTCACCGTCCCGCGATTGCGCGGGCGGCGCCTCGTGTCACTTCAGCGCTGGGATCCGCTCGACGGCCAGGGCGTGGATCCGTGCCACCACCTGCTCGACAGTCAGCCCCGTCGAGTCGATGGCGACCGCGTCCGGCGCGGCGCGCAAGGGCGCCACCGGACGGTTCGAATCGCGCCGATCCCGCTCCCGGATCTCCTGCGAAAGGTCGGCGAGATTAGCAGCAAGTCCCTTTTCTTTCAACTGCTTATGGCGCCTGAGGGCGCGCTCGTCGGCCGTCGCGGTGAGGTATACCTTGAGTTCTGCGGCCGGGAACACCACCGTCCCCATGTCGCGACCGTCCGCCACCAGCCCCGGCGGCCGGGCGAAGGCCCTTTGCCGCTCCAGCAGGGCCGTGCGGACTGCCAGCATCGCCGCCACGCGGGACGCCGCACCCCCGGTCGTTTCGGCGCGCAGTTCCAGGGTGACGTCGCGTCCGTCGAGTCGCACGTGCTCGTTGCCGGCCGCGTCGGACTCGAAGACGGCATCCAGGCCGCCGGCCACCGCCGCGTGCGCGGGTTCGTCGTCCGGCCCGAGGCCACGCTGCTGCCCTGCAAGCGCGACGAGGCGGTACAGCGCTCCGCTGTCGAGCAGGTGCCAGCCGAGGCGCCGGGCCAGGATCCGCGAGACCGTGCCCTTGCCCGAGCCGCTCGGTCCATCGACCGTGACGAGCGGTACGTGGCCCATCGCGTCCTCCGGGCGCCTCAGGGGCGCTCCTCGAGGGCGAGGCCCACCGACCGGGCAAGCGGCCCGAACCCCGGGAATGACGTCGCCACGTTCGCCACGTCGCGGATCTCGATCGGGCCCGCGGCCGCGAGGCCCGCCATGGCGAAGGACATCGCAATGCGATGGTCGCCCGCGCTCTCGACCAGACCGCCCCGGATCCGGCCGCCGACGATACGCAATCCATCGGGCAGGACTTCGTTCTCGATGCCGAGCGCCGCGAGACCCCGTGCCATGACGGCAATGCGGTCGCTTTCCTTGACCCGCAGTTCCTGCGCGCCAGTCACCAGCGTCTCGCCCTCGGCGCAGGCGGCGGCCACGAAAAACGCCGGGAACTCGTCGATCGCGAGCGGCACGAGCCGCTCCGGCACGCGCGTCCCGTGCAGCGGCGCAGGCCGCACCTCGACATCGGCAACGGGCTCGGCGCCGTGACTGCGGTGATTGAAGAGGCGCAGGTCCGCGCCCATGAGCGCGAGCATCTCGAGCAGCCCGGTGCGTGTCGGGTTCACACCGACGCCGCGCACCACGAATGGCGCCTTCGCACCGATGCAGGCGCCCACGATGAAGAAGGCCGCCGAGGAAAAATCCCCAGGGACGGCGACCCGTGTCCCCTCGAGCTTCGCGGGCGCCCGCACGGTCGCGACGCCGTCGCGCGCCCGGACGTCGCAGCCGAAGGTCTGCAGCATCCGCTCCGTGTGATCGCGCGTGACGGCAGGCTCCACGACCGCCGTTTCGCCCGCGGCGTAGAGCCCGGCCAGCAGGACCGCGGACTTCACCTGCGCGCTCGCGACCGGCATCTCGTAGCGCATGCCGCGCAGGGATGCGCGCCCCGAGATGCGTACCGGCGGGCATCCATTCGTCGTCTCGATGCGCGCGCCCATCGCCCGCAGCGGCTTCGCCACCCGCTCCATCGGCCGGCGGCCCAGGGATTCGTCCCCGACGAGCGCGGTGTCGAACGATTGAGCGCTCATGAGGCCCATGAAGAGCCGCATGGCCGTACCGGCATTGCCCATGTCCAGCGCGTCGCGCGGCGGCGCGAGCCCGTGCAGGCCCACGCCCTCGACCACGACCTCGCCCGGGGCGGGTCGGCTGACCTTCACGCCACAACTCTGCACGGCGCGCAGCGTGGCAAGGCAGTCCTCGCCCTCGAGGAATCCCGTCACATGCGTAGGGCCTGAGGCAATGGCGCCGAGCATGAGCGCACGGTGCGAGATCGACTTGTCGCCGGGCACCGTCACCTCGCCCGCGAAGGCCGCGGCTGGAGCGACGACGAAGGAACGCATCGTCAGAGGACGGTCCTGGGATAGGACCCGAGAATGCGGAACAGCGACGCCCGCTCCCTCACCTCGGCGAGCGCCGAGGCGAGTGGCTCGGACGCCGCGTGTCCCTCGACGTCGATGAAGAACACGTAGTCCCACTTGCGCCGCCGCGACGGGCGCGACTCGATGCGCGTCATGCTGAGCTGGTGGCCTGCGAACGGCTCGAGGAGCCGGAAGAGCGCGCCCGGGGCGTCCGTGTGGGCGGCTGAGACGAGCAGCGTGGTCTTGTCTTCGCCGCTCGGCGGGAACGCCTTGTGGCCGATCACGAGGAAGCGCGTCGTGTTGTCGTGGCGGTCCTCGATCTCGGGCACGAGGATGCCGAGCCCGTAGACCTCCGCCGCGGCGCTGCCGGCGATCGCCGCCGTGCCCGCCTCGTCCCGTGCGCGGCGCGCGCCCTCGGCGTTGCTCGACACCGGCACGCGCTCGGCGCCGGGCAGGTTCTCCTGCAGCCAGGCGCGGCACTGCGCGAGTCCCTGCGGGTGGGCACACACGCGCACGATGCGATCGAGCGCATCCATGCGTCCGAGCAGGTGCTGGTGGATGCGCAGCTCCACTTCGCCGCAGATGCAGAGCGGCGAGGTGAGGAACATGTCGAGCGTGTTGTTGACCGTGCCTTCGCTCGAGTTCTCGATCGGGACCACGCCGAAGTCGGCACTGCCCGCCTCTACCTCGCGGAACACTTCCTCGATCGAGGTGAGCGACAGCGCCCGCACCGAGTGGCCGAACTGCTTGAGTACCGCCTGCTGGGTGAACGTGCCCTCGGGCCCGAGGAAGGCAACCTTTAGCGGCTCCTGCTGCGCGAGGCAGGCCGACATGATCTCGCGGAAGAGGCGCACGATCTCCTCGTCTCGCAGCGGGCCGCGATGACTGCGGTTGCGCGCGACGGCCGCGCGCAGCACCTGCGCCTCGCGCTCGGGGCGGTAGAAATCCACCGTGTGGCCTGCCGCGTGCTTCGAGACGCCCACCTGCCGGGCGAGCAGCGCACGCTCGTTGATGAGTCCGTGCAGTTGCGCGTCGATGCCGTCGATGCGTTCCCGGATCGCTTCGATCCCCGGCTTCGATGCAGGCAGGATCCGGGTCGCCGGTGTCGCTTTCTTTCCCTTCGGCGACGCCTTCCCGGACGGGACCTGCACCCTGCCCTTGCGCGCGGGTTTCGCCGCCACGGTCAGACGAGCCTCGCCGCCAGCACCCCCGGGATGGCGCGCAGGTGTGCGAGCACGTCGCCCGGGACGGGCGCATCCGTATCGATCAGCGTGTAGGCGAGATCGCCCCGCGACTTGTTGAGCAGGTCGGCGATGTTGAGCTTCGCGTCGGCGAGACAGGTCGAGATCTGGCCGACCATGTTCGGGACGTTGTCGTTCGCGATCGCGATGCGGTTCCCGCCGACCCGCGGCAGGACCGACTCGGGAAAATTGACCGAATTGCGCACGTTGCCGTGCTCGAGGAAGTCGCGCAGGGTCTCCGCGACCATGATCGCGCAGTTCTCCTCGGCCTCGCCGGTCGAGGCGCCGAGGTGTGGCAGCGCCACGACGCGCGGATGATCCTTCACGGCGCGCGTCGGGAAGTCGCACACGTAGCCCGCGAGATGACCGCCATCGAGACCCGCGAGCACGGCCGCCTCGTCGACGATCGGCGCACGCGCGAAATTGAGCACGACGCTGCCGCGATGCATGAGGCGGATGCGCGCCTCGTTCACGAGGCCGCGCGTGGCGTCGTTCAGTGGCACGTGCACCGTGACCATGTCCGAGCGCGCGAAC
>JAGOXN010000047.1 GCA_018059685.1 Steroidobacteraceae bacterium
CCACGAACCAGGCAACGTGATTGCCTGGAGTGGTGGTCACGTCACCCGCCAGGGTCAGGTCGGACACCAGCGTGCCTCGGCCGACGACGCCCCTCGAGTTCAGGTAAGGAACCGAGTGGATCAGCAGATGATTCGAGCGAACCTCTAGCTCGTAGCCCTCATCCTGCAGCTGCCGAAGGTCTGCGCTACGACTTATCAGTTCGTGCGACATTGAAGATCATTCCCTCCTTGACCTTCACCGTGTCGCCCTCGACGAGCGTGCCTTCGGGCTTGTTTCCGAGCCCGCGCTTGTAGGTGACGGTGTACACGGTCGTCTCGTTGAAGACAGCGTCTTCGAAGGCCAGGCGCACGACGTCGACGAACGACAGTTCCTTAGCGGCGACTTCCTTCTGGCGACCGTTGACGACGATGGCCGTCGGCTTCTGGTGGCCGGCGGGCTGGTGTTCAAGTTCGGTGGTGGTGCTCATCGGTTGCCTCACTTTCCCTGTGGCTTTCGCTTCATGGTTTCGACCGTCGTTGTGGTCGGCCGGCGCTGGGCCTCGCGGACGGGAATGAACTGACCGGACTTGGCATCGCGGCCGATCTTCTGGCTTTGCTGGTTACGGTTTGCGTTCTGGCGCATGCAGATTTCCTTGCATCGTTTTGCCCGGCTGAGGTCCGCGCCGATCGCGGCCCGCAAATCAGCCGATACGCGGATCAGCGTATCACAAACCCAAGAACGGATGCAAGGGGCGGACGCACGGGCCGTACCTTCAGGAGAAAAGCGACTGGTTCGGGGCGGCTTCGGTGACCAGGTTCAGCTTGAGCAAGCGAACCCGGGCGGCGTCTGCCGACACCTTGAAGGCGCTCACGACCTGAGAGATCAAGTCGGCACCAGCGGCCGCCTGCAGCGACACCGCGCCGAAGAGGCCATGGCCCTCAGCAAATCTGCGGCAGAGGGTGAGCACAGCATTCTTCGGCATCAGGATCGCGCCGCAGACGTAGCCCGCTTGCCACTCCATCCAGTCCGTCTGCGCCGCGTCGAGCATCGAATCGCGCTTGCAGATGATCTTGTCGCGATTCGGCTGTTGGTGCAGAAGGTCGGGCGGCGGCGGCTCCACTTCCCAGAGGTAGGCGTGGAAATGGACATGGCCCCATTCGTGCGTCAGGGTTGTGCGAAGGCGGTTCTCGCGGCGCTCGTCTTCGGTGAGGACCGAGGCGATCTTCACCGCCGGCTTTCGGCCTGGCTTGAACTCGGTGACGCCTTCAACGTCCGGGCCGTAGATCGAGAGGTCTGCGTAGACGTCGAGGTCCTCCGCGTCGCGTTCGATCAGCTTCTTCAGGTCCTCGGTGTCGACGGGATAACGGGCTTCGCCGTACAGCCCTTTGAGAAAGCCCGTGATGACGGACTCGCATTCGCGATCCAGCTCCTCCGGCTTGTAGTGCGGGCGTTGCTGAAACCTGCCCGTCTGATCGCGAACGTAGGTCACCATCGGTCACTTCTTCTGCGGCTTGCGGAAGGCGAGGAAGGCTGCTTTCACCGCGTCCTCCGAGAGGTTCTTTCGGCGAATCTCCTCGGGGAGTTTGCCGGCAAGGTAGCTAAGGTAGTCAGCGTCGATCTTCAGTACCTTCGCGAACTGCTGGATCAGGTGGTCAGACGACGGATTGCGGCGATCGCGCTCGATGTCGTTGAGGTACTGCGGCGAGATCGGTTCGTCGTCCTCCTCGCGAAGAATCTGTGACGCAAGTTCCTTCTGGCTCATCTGCAGCTTCTTGCGGGCGTCTGCGATGTACCTGCCAAACGTGACGGGGTCGGGTTGACTCATGGGCAATCAGCTTGTCCGCTAATCAGCGTAGTTCTCTAGAATATTCGATAGGCGTGGGGGGCACAAGGTGGGGCGGCGCTTCTTCGCTCGCGCGGCCCGCTCTGTCATCACGACTGGGAGGCGCGTCTGGGCGCCGGGTCACGTTGTCCTGCACCGGGCCTGAGGCTCTGCGCGGCATCGAGATAACGCACTCTTGCACGATAACATGACTCGTGTTATCGTGCGCTCGCTATGTTAGATAAAGCCCGCGCCAAGCGTGACGACGACGTTGCCGTCCATGCGTATCTGCATGAAACCTTGGGAATCGCACCCAAGGTTCGAGCATGGGCGGGCGCTGGCAAGCTGCCCTATTTCCTGCAGGAAGCGTTCGAGGTCCGGGAACTGAAACTCCTGGATCGCCAGGTGCTTCTAGCGATCGATCAGCGGGCCGACCGGGCGGGGCTGGCCAACGTTCGAGGCCAGTTGGACAAGCTGCGACAACTTGCCGGGATGCCAGTGGTCTACGTCACCCGCACCCTCGCGTCCTACGAACGCAAGCGCCTCATCGAGCAGAAGGTGCCCTTCCTGGTGCCGGGCAACCAGCTCTATCTGCCGGATCTCGGGATTGACCTGCGCGAGTATTTTCGCAAGCCGACGGGCGCAGCACAGACCGCGCTCAGCCCGGCGACGCAGGCGATGCTGATCGCCGTCCTGTTGCGAAGGCCGTGGCGCGCCGAGTGGCAGCCCGCCGAGGTCGTCGGCGAGCTGGGCTACACCCCGATGACGCTGTCGCGAGCGGTCAAGGAGCTCACGGCCGCCGGCATCGCGACCCTGCGCACCGAGGGCAGGGTGCGATGGCTCCATACGGAGCGCACGGCCGCGGAGACCTGGGAGCATGCGAGACCCATGCTGCGCAGCCCCGTCAAGCGTCGAGCCTGGGTGCTTCCTCCTCAGAAGACGAGGCCGCGTCCGTTGAGGCTCGCGGGCCTGAGCGCGCTCGCACGGTTTTCGATGCTTACTGAACCTCAGTGGCCGACCTACGCCGTCGCACAGGCGGAGTGGAAGGCGGCGACACAGGCCGGCTTCGAGACGCTGCCCGAGCCGCTGCCGGGTGCCTGCGAATGGGAACTCTGGCACTACAGCCCAGCACTCGTGCGAGACAGCGATACGGTCGATCCGCTCTCCTTGACACTCAGCCTGCAGGGCAACCAGGACGAGCGTGTTCAACTCGCGCTGGATGAACTCAAGGGGCGCTTTCCGTGGTGAGGGGACTGGACGTCTTTCGTGAGCACTTCGCCGGCCACGCTGATCAGTTCGTGCTGATCGGCGGCACGGCCGCGACGCTTGCGATGGAAGAGGCGGGGCTCGAGTTTCGTGCCACGAAGGACCTGGACATCGTCCTCCACATCGAAGCGCTCAGCCCGTCATTCGGCGACGTGTTCTGGCGCTTCATCGAAGCGGGCGGCTATGAAATCCGACAGGCCAGTGACACCGGGAAGCCGGTCTTCTATCGATTCCAGAAGCCGGCCGATGATCGCTTTCCCGTCATGCTCGAGCTGTTCTGCCGGGCCCCTGAGGCGATCAAGCTGGCCGAAGGAAGTCACCTCACACCGATTCCCGTCGACGAGGCCGTCGCGAGCTTGTCCGCGATCCTGCTCGACGATGCGTACTACGAGTTCATCCTTGCAGGACGCAGGGAACTCGACGGCCTGCCGTGGGTGGGCGAGGACAGGCTGATTCCGCTCAAGGCCAGCGCCTGGCTGGACCTTGGCGAACGTCAGGCCAAGGGTGAGCCGATCGACACCAAGAACATCCGCAAGCACGCGAACGACGTACTCCGCCTGTCGCAGCTGCTCACCCCGGACACTCGCATACCCGTCGCCGAGAGAATCGCGCAGGACATGAACCGCTTCCTCGACGCGATCGAGGCAGATCGCTCGATCGATCCGAAGTCGCTCAAGATCAACAGCAGCGTCGGCGAGATTGCCGAACGGATCGCGCGGGCCTACGGCTTGGATCCACGGCGCGCGACGTGATCACGATTAGGTTATGTTGGCCGGCACCCGCGCAGCGTCACGTGCGCGGGACGCACTGAGCTGACTCACGATTCCGGGACGATCGACCGGCGCCAATCATCGTCCGCTGGTGTGCAGAAGTCCGATCGCCGATTCCATCAGTCCGTCGAAGCGGGGGATCCCTCTGGCCGCGGACCGGGATTCAACGATAGACGGGGCGTTTCCCTGCGGCGGAGTTTCTACGCGAGCCCCCGCGTGACCGCGGTGTGGGTCGAAGGGTAGAATTTGTCCTGCTCTTGGGGAGTAGTCGACCGTCGGCCTCGGCCGAGCGGGGCTCGCGTCAACACACTTGGCCTGTCCTGGCCATGGCACGAGCGGCGGGATGTCCGGCGAGACCATTGGCTGCGGGTCCCCTACCTGGCTGGGGGAGGGCGCGCGGTCATTCGGTTACTCGTCCCGGCCCTGGAGCGTCCCATGGAAGCCTTGCTCGTCTCGATCGGCATCGTTGCGCTCGCCGAGATCGGGGACAAGACACAGTTGCTGACCCTCGTGCTGGCCGCGCGCTACAAGAAGCCCTGGCCCATCGTCGCGGGCATCTTTGTGGCGACCCTTGTCAATCATGCTATCGCCGGTGTGGTTGGCGCTTGGCTCACCAAGGTGATCGGCGCCGATGCCATGCGCTGGATCCTCGGGCTCTCGTTCATTGCGATGGCGGCCTGGATGTTGATCCCCGACAAGCTGGACGATGATGCCGGTGCGTCACGCAAGGTTGGCGGCGTATTCGTGACGACCACCTTCCTCTTCTTCGTCGTGGAGATCGGCGACAAGACTCAGATCGCCACCGTGGCCCTTGCCGCCCGCTTCGACTCCCTCATCGCCGTGGTCATGGGCACGACCATAGGCATGTTGCTCGCCAACGCCCCGGTCGCATTCTTCGGCGAGACGCTGGCCCGGCGACTTCCGGTGCGCGCGGTCCATGTCGCGGCAGCGCTGGTGTTTGCAGCGCTAGGCGTCGGCGTGCTGACTTTCGGCTAGGCGATGCTCGGGCTTCTCGACGCGCGATCGAGGCAGATCGCTCGATCGATCCGAAGTCGCTCAAGATCAACAGCAGCGTTGCCGAGATTGCCGGACGGATCGCGCGGGCCTACGGCTTGAGTCGACCCCGCAAGGCGTGATCGTCAACCGGCGGCTGGGAAGCGGCGAGCGTGCCCACATCGGTGGGAGCGTCTAAGACCGGACTCTCGTAGCGACGAGACGCAGCGCGCCGGCGTCGTTGAATAGCAGTCCGCGCGCCTGAACGACCGAACCGATGCTCACGTTTGCCGCACCGGTCAGCAGAGTCGTCGCACGCTGGTAGACCGTGACCGATGTCTTGCCCGTGAGCTTGGCGAAGGCCGAGTCGGCGGGCACCGTCAGGACGAAGGTGGCCTCCGAGCCCGACGGCGTGTATCCGGAGACCGTCCCCCGCAGCCCTTGCTGGGCCAGGCGCACCGACGTCGCCGTCAGCGTGCCACCACCGGTCATGCCGTGCATCCCCCCGCCCTGCATCCACTGCGAGGTGCTGAGCGCTTCGACGCGTTGCCCCGCGCTCACATTCGCGCGATCGAAGCGCGGTGTGAACGGAAGGTTCGCCAGGTCGACATTCAACGCGTCGATGGCGAAGGTCGTGCTGTCGCCGATGTTGACCGTTGTCGTGCCCGCCAGACCCGACGCCATCATTCCGCCGCTGGCGCCGTCGTGCATCACCAGCACCAGCTGCGTAGGTGGAGTGCCCGTCACCGTCGCAATCACGCCGCCGGACATCGCGCCGCCGGACGCCATGTGCGACTGGACGTGAGAGGCGACCCACGTACCGTCCGGCTGGAGGCTTGCATCCACGGAGACGATCTGTCCGGCGCCCATCCCGTGCTGGCCGCCCATCCCTTCGTAATGCGTACCGCTATGGGTTGTCAACGGAATGCCGCTCAGGCCCTGCATCATCGACAGCGTGAATGCGTTGGTGCCGGTTCCGCCCACGACCCCGACAAGACCGTGCAGGCCGCCCTGTTCATGGTGCTGGCTGTTGGCAACCGCAGCGTTGTGATGCGCGGTCAGCGAGGGCGACATGCTCACGTTGCCCGCAGAGTCGATGCCGACCGAGGCCCACATGTTCATGTCGAAGTTGACGACCATCGGCGCCGCGCCGACCGTCAGCGGCGAGCTGAAGGTGACGTGACTGGTCATCGGTCCCGCGACCTGTCGTTGCAGCGGCTGTCCGGTCGCGGGGTCCATGTGCATGACGGTGGCCGCGCCGAACGTCATCGTCGCACCCGTGTACATGCCGTGCGGGACGTTCGCGACGGCCAGCGGCGCGACGGTGCCCATCAGGTGCATCAGCTCCATTGGCCGCGGCGACGACAGCATGGTCACCGACTGGCCGTCCGCCCTGTGAAGGGCGACGGCGTTGACGGTGACGTTGACGGCCATCAGGCGATCGGCTGGATCGTCGCCGAGATTGATCTGGACCGGCGATGTCGCCGTGGTCGGCGCGGTCGTCGGTGGCGTGTTAGAAGTGGCTGGCGACGTTCCACTGCCGCCGCCACCACAGGCGGCCAGCATCAGCGCGGCCGTCATCAGCGCAAGACGTCTCATCGGTGCTCCTCTCGTGAAGCCCTATGAAACACCCCTCAAGACGTCGGCATGTTGCGATGCATCAAGTGACGTTGCGCAAATTCGAGTGAGGGGGAAGTCCTGCGCTGGCTCCGTTCCGGCGGCCCTACCAAGTGTTGGTGATCGATCGTACAGCCGCAAGGTGGTCGGCTGGTCGGTGAGTGCGCCAACGACCAGCTCGCTGGTCATCGACGCACTGACGTGGCCGCGTGGCGTAGAGGCAAGCCCGCCGCGTTGCTGCCTCACTCCGATCGGGCACTACACCTGCAAGGATTGCCGCGGCGTCGCCGGCGTGTCAGTCGCGGTGGCGATACACCTCGACGCGCGCTGGCGGCAGATTGCCCCAGACACGGCTCTTGGCGACGAGATCGAAGCAGCCGGGTACGCGCGCGTGGCCGAGCGCGATCTGGTAGGTGTACTGCACGAGAACCCCGCCGCGCTCGAGCACTGCGCAGATCTGCGCTCCGATCGCGCGGACTTCCTCCCGGGACAGCGAAATCATCGGCAGGCTCGAGACCACGGTGGCGGCGGGCCCCCCGCCTTCATCGTGCGCCAGCAGTCGCGCGAGTTCGACCGCGTCGCCGCGGATCACGCTGACGCCGCGAAACGTCTCCCGCAAGTGGCGCGCGAGAATCGGGTCGCGCTCGACGACGATCAGCCGGTCCGGCGGCAGGCCGCGCGCGAGCAGCGCCGAGGTGATGGCACCCGTGCCCCCTCCGAGTTCGACGACGAGACCGGCGGAGGCGTCGACCGCGGCGGCGACCGCACGCGCGAGCCGCGGCGAACTCGGACAGCAAGCGCCCACGGAGCGGGGGTTGCTCAGTAATGCGCGCATGAAAGCGCCAGCTGAGCGCCGCGCTTCGCGCCTGTCGCAGCACTCCTCGGCCTCGATCAGGCGACTTGCGGCTGTCGATCCGGGGCGGGAGTAGACGCGGGCCATCCAGAAGCAACTTGCGAGCAGGACGGCAAGGACATCGCAGGGATGCGGAAACATCGGTAGCGAGTATCCGTCCGTTCAGGGCTCACGAATACTGCGTGGCCACGGCTACTGGATCTTGTCCAGCGCGTCGAAGACGATGCCCGGGGTCAGCAACTGCGGCAGCAAGGCCGCTTTCCCTGAGCGGTCGTACAGCACGTACAGCGGCACCCCGTTGCGCCCAAACTCGGCCAGCGCCTGCGTGATGCGCTCGTCGCGACTGGTCCAGTCGGCGCGCATCAGGACGACGCCGTCGGCAGCGAACCGGGCGCGAACCCGTTCGGTGTCCAGCACGGCCTTCTTGTTGATCTGACAGGTCACGCACCAGGCTGCCGTGAAGTCGACGAAAACCGGCTTGCCCTCACCTTGCAGCTGAGCCAGCGTCTCGCGCGAATAGTCGATCCAACCATCGCCGAGCGCCACCTTGCTGGTACCCGCCGCTCCCGCGCCCACGATCGGGGTGAACGTCAATGCAGCGACCACTGCACCGGCCAGGGCCACCCAGCGGAACACGCTTGCGCCGCGCTGAGACAGGCCAAGCGCCCACAGCGCGAAGCCGACGGCCACCATAGCGCCCAGTGCCAGCGCGACCTCGCCGGCATCGACCTGCTGCATCAGCACCCACAGCAGCCAGACGCAGGTCGCGAACATCGGAAACGCCATCAACTGCTTGAAGATCTCCATCCAGCGCCCCGGCCGCGGCAATCGGGCCAGCCAGCGCGGAAACAGTGTCAGCAGCAGGTACGGCAGCGCCATACCGACGCCGAGCGCCGCGAAGACCGACATCGCGATAGCCGGCGGTTGCGTGATCGCATACCCGAGCGCCGCACCCATGAACGGCGCCGTGCACGGCGAAGCGACGATAACCGCCAGCACGCCGGTGCCGAAACTGCCGCGCCAGTCGGACTTGCGCGCCAGCGCGTCGGCCGCCTGCGAGTTGACGACGCCCTGCCCGAACGTGAACTCGAACACGCTGAGCAGGTTCAGGCCGATGACGAAGAACAGAACGGTCAGCGCTGCGATCACCCACGGCGTTTGCAGCTGAAAGCCCCAGCCGAGCGCCTGGCCGGTCTGCTGCAGGGCGAGCAGCAAGGCAGCCAGCAGCACGAACGAAAGCACGACGCCAGCCGTGAACGCGAGTCCATGCGCGGCCAGCGGACCGGACTGCGTGCGGTGTTTCGAAAGCCCGATCAGCTTCAGCGACAGCACCGGGAACACGCAGGGCATCAGATTCAGGATCAGGCCGCCCAGAAGCGCGCCGCCGAACGCAATCAGCAGCGTCATCGAGGCTGAGCTGCCAACTGGATCCTTGCCCGCAGTCTCGAAGGCGCTCGCCGCGACCACACCAGCAGAAACCGGCGCCTCGACTGTTGCGGTCCACCCGTTCGGAACGGCGGGCCCGCCGTTGGCGACGATCACGCCCTTCAGCGTCTTGAAATTGGGCGCGGCCGCCGTCGCCGCGGTCAGGTACACGGCAGTCTGCGTCCCTTCGCGCTTGAGGATCTGCGCTGCAGACGGTTCGATGCGGGCTTCTTCCAGCGGATAGAACTCGACGCGGTCCATCCGGCGGTCGCTCGGCAAGGCCAGCGCCAGCCGGAGCCGCTTGCCGTCGAGCGTTGCCTGCGCCTCGGCGCCGGCCAGCGGCTGCGGAACCAGCGCGCGGGCCGCCGCGAACAGGCTCGCTGCGGCAGAGGGTTTGGCAGACTCGCGGACCGGCAGCGTGAGGCTCAACGTGGCCCCATTTGGAATGCAGACGTCCTTGCATTCGAGCCAATCCGCCTTCGCCTCGGCCCGCACCGTTACCGAGCCGCCCGTCGCCAGATTCTGCGGGACGCTCAGTGTGGTCAACAGCATCGTTTCGGTCTTGTAGCCGAAGTTCACCATCGGCCCTAGCGGCAGCCGCTGCGGATGCGGCCATTCGATCGGGCCCGCGCTGAAACCCGGTGGCAGTTGCCACGCGATCTGGGTGGGCAATCCGGCATCGCCGGGAACCTGCCAGTAGCTGTACCAGCCTCCGGATGGCACGAGCCTCAGGCCAACCAGCAGCGGCTGGCCCGGCACCACCGCATCCGTCGCCGCGAGTAGTTCACCCTTGATGTTCGCCGCGGGCGCACCGAAGCGAGGAAGCGATTCGATCTGCGCGGCCGCGGACGCAACCAGCCCGAAGCCGATTGCGAGCGAGCAGAAAACGGACCTCACTTGTTTGGACAGCATGCTGACGGGCTCCAGTCGCATTCCGTGGCGCCGCACCCCGGCTCACTGCGGCGATTTTGCACGAAATCCGATCATCGTCCGCCGGTTTGGTTGCAGCGAATGGCCGGAAAGCGCGGCCGCTCGGTTAGTCCGTTTCCATGAAACTCGGGCGGAGTCGTCTCGAGATGCAGCTTCGGCTAACGCGGCCGCCCGCACTGACTGCAGAACTTCGAATCGGCCGACAATTTCGCGCCACAACCCGTGCACTCTGCGATCAGCGACGCGCCGCAACGCTGACAAAACTTCGCATCGGCCCCATTCGGCCCCCCGCACTTGCCGCAGGCGTTATCTGCGCTCGCCGGTGGCATATCCTGCTGCGGCGAATAGTCAGTCGGCGAACCGCCGCGCTGATAGCGATACCCGCCGTGGTGACTGCCGCCATGGCCGCGGCGGTAGCTTTCACTCCAATCGTTTCGGATCCTGTCGATTGCCGGGCTGTCTGCCACTGACGTCGCTTGGATGTACCCAGCAGCGGATGCCATGCAAAAGCATCAGATTTGAAACCCTGAACTCGGTGGAGAGTCAAGCCGGTCAATTTCGACCGCGTTGGTGTTCGGCTCAATGCCGATGGTCGGCGGCCGCGCCGCCGAATCCGTGCCGTTCCGCAGCCTGTTCGCAGGCTTCGCGCTCGACCTGGACCGTCGAGTGGTGGATGTCGAATCGCTCGGCCAGCAGTGCGCGCAGTTGCCGCACGAGTTCGTAGGGTTCGGCGATCGTCGGATTGCCGACCACATGCACCGTGAGGCTGACCTTTCCGCTCGAGATTGACCAAACATGCAGATCGTGGACGCCGGTGACGCCGGGCATCGAAGCAATCGCCCGTTCTACCTCGTCCATCCCGAGGCCTTCCGGCACTCCTTCCAGCAAGACGTTCAGGCTCTCACGCAGGAGAGTCCAGGTGCGCGGCACCACCCACAGGCCGATCGCCACGGCGATCACGGAGTCGACCGCCGACCATCCGGTGAACCGGATGATCAGCGCGCCGACGATGACGCCGACGGAGCCGAGCATGTCGCTCCACACTTCGAGGTAGGCGCCTTTCACATTGAGGCTGGATTCCTTGCCTGCACTGAGCAGGCGCATGCTGATCAAGTTCACCACGAGCCCGAAGCTCGCTACGACCAGCATCGTGATCGAGTCGATCTCCGGCGGTTGCTGAAGCCGCCGGTACGCTTCGATCACGATGTAGATCGCGACCATGAACAGCAGCACGGCATTGAAAGTCGCGGCGAGAATCTCGAAGCGGTAGTAGCCGAAGGTCCTGCGGCCGTCGGCCGGGCGCTTGCCGATGCGGATGGCCGCGAGCGCGATCGCGAGGCCGGCGGTATCCGTGAACATGTGCGCCGCATCCGATATCAGCGCCAAGCTGCCGGAGAGCAGGCCACCGACCACCTCGGCAATCAGGAAGGAGCCCGTCAGGCCGAACGCCCACCACAGAGC
This sequence comes from Steroidobacteraceae bacterium, assembly GCA_018059685.1. Classification (GTDB taxonomy): domain Bacteria; phylum Pseudomonadota; class Gammaproteobacteria; order Steroidobacterales; family Steroidobacteraceae; genus RPQJ01. The sequence continues at coordinate 11,118 of JAGOXN010000047.1, forward strand.
CCTTTCGTTGCCGGTCGTCTGGTGCGCGTGACCGCTTCCCATTCGTGAGATCCGTCGTGTGTGGCGGTGCGTGGCCGCTACCGTTACCCGTTCGCGTACCCTCGGAGCCGCTCAGGCAGGAGCGTAATAACGATGGACACCGGCGAAGATCAGCGCGGCGGCGTCGAACACGATCCCGATGTCTGCGAAATTGAATGCCGGCCATCGATCATTTTCCGTCTTTCTTCAGCATGTCGCCGCTCGCCGTGGCAGCGCGCACCTTCGCCTTGACCTCGATCGTCTCGCGCTTGCCGCCGCTTTCAACGACCAGCGTCACGGGCACGACATCACCGTCCTTCATCTGCTGCTTCAGGTCCATCATCATCACGTGGTAGCCGCCGGGCTTCAGGTCGACCGTACGACCCGCAGGCAGCGCCACCGACTGCACGGCGCGCATACGCATGACGTTGTTCTCCATCTTCATTTCGTGGATCTCGACGACACCCGCAACCGGCGAGCGGGCTTCGATGAGCTTCGCGTCCGTGGCCGACCTAAGTTGCATGAAGGCGCCGGTGGACATCTGCTGCGGAACGGTGCCTCGGATCCACGGGTCGCCGACGGTGACCTGAGCGGCAGCGGGAAGCGTGACGGAAAGCGCGACGCATGCGGCCGCGGCGTAACGAGTCGATTTCATGCGAGGAATCCTCGGTTCGAATAAAGGCGCGCGCTCGGCGTGCGAAAAAGACCGCTGGCACTCAGCGGCGGGATTCGGGCAGCGTCGCGGCGGGACAGCGTAGGTGCCCTTTCCGGCGCGTCTTGCACATGTGCTACTGCTGGAACCGGTGCCTGCGCCAGCGCGTTGACCGTGTTGGCTGGGCGCCTCACGGATGCGCGTGCCTCGTCCGCGGCACTGCAGTGATGGGAAACCGGTGCGGCGTACAAAGTCCCAAGCGCCGAGGAGCCCAAAGGCGTCAGCGCGCGAACTTCTGCAGATACCCGAGGATGGTTTTCATCTCTGACTCGCTGGGCACTTTCACTCCGCGCCACCCCGAGGCGTTGAAGTTGCTGATGTTCGTCGACATGCGCGCAGTGACAGCCGCCCACTCGGCAGCGGCGTGAAGCTCGGGCGTCGGTGCGGCGTGACATTGGGTGCAGTAGGTGGTCACAAGTTTCGCGCCCGCTGAGGCAGGCTCGGGCAATGGTTTCGCGGCCTGCCCGTTTGCCATCGGTCCGCCCCACATCCAACCCATGCCGCGCATCGACTGCATGTTGCGGTACATGTCCTGCCAGTGTTCCTGCAGCAGGCGCTGGCGTTCGGCCGGGTCGGTGGTGGACTGGATCTTCGCCATCTGATCGTGCATCCGCTGCATGTTCTGGAACATCTGCGAGCGGTACTGTTCGGCAGTCATGCCAGGAGGCAGCTGCCATGCGGCGCCGGGCATGCCGGTCATCGGGCAGCCCATCATCCAGTCGCCCTGAGCGCGCGGCCCCATCATGCCGCGCCCCATCATTCCGGGACCCATCATTCCAGGGCCCATCGGAGGAGGTCCCGAAGTCGGAGGTCCCATCTGCATCCAGGGCATGCCCTGCATGTGTCGCATGTAGTCCTGCATGGACTGCCAGTGCTGGCGCATCTGGCTGTGCTGCGACGCCGCCGCCTGGGTGGCACTCAGCTTGTCCAACTGTTGCTGCATCG
>JAGOXN010000296.1 GCA_018059685.1 Steroidobacteraceae bacterium
CTCGCTCCGGGTGGAGGACGACCATGCCATTGCGGTCGTCGAATTCCGTGGTCGACTGGCCAGGGACATCGAGAACGGTCCGCGCGCGGGTGCGGAAATCACGATCACCGGCAAATCGGAGTTCGCATTTCGTGACGGCCTGATCACCCGGATCGTCGACCGCAGTTGATCACGTTGCCACCACCGAGTCCCGCCGAAGGAGAGTGACCATGGCAGACACCTGGCTCACCACGTTGATCACCGATACGCCGCAGGCAGATTTCGAACTCGCGATCCTGCTGAGCCGCCGTGGCGTCAAGTACACGCAGCCCGACACCGAGGTGCTCAAGAGACTTCGTCCGGAGTACGCGAACTCCGCCGAGGCTCTCACGGCGGCGTCGCATGTCATTGCCCTCAACTTCCAGACCATCGCGGCGGCGAACGGCTATTGGCGCAAGTGAATCGCGCAGGATCGACTCCGGGCGCCCGGCAGGCCGGCCGTTGAAACGGCGCTTCGGATCGAGAGTGAGGTGGAGGGTCGCATGGCCACTGGCGAATGCAATTGCGGTGCGGTCCAGTTCGAAATCAATGGGCCGCTCACGGACGTCTACGTGTGCCATTGCTCGATCTGTCGGAGAGCCACGGGCAGCGGTGGGATCGCGGTGGTCGTCTTTCCGCGGGACCGGTTGCGCTGGGTGCAGGGCCAGGAGCACATCGCGGCCTGGACGAAGCCGGGCACGCAGTGGCAGAAATGGTTCTGCCGGATCTGTGGCTCGCCGGTCCCGGGTGAGAACGACGGGAGGACGATGTTTGCGCCGGCCGGTTCCATTACCCAGGGTGGCGAGTCGCTCAGGGTCGCCCACCACCTCTGGGTGGGCTCGAAGGCCCGCTGGGACGAGATCGCGGGCACGGCGCCGCAACACGACGAGGGGTTTCGTGACTGAACCACGACGGCGGGGCAGGAGTTCAATGCAATGAGCATCTGGAAAGACAGGGTTTGCGTGGTTACGGGCGCCGGCAGCGGCATCGGCGCGGGGCTCGCGCGCCATGCGGCGGCGGCCGGCATGCATGTCATCGGCGCCGATGTCGATGAGCCTGGCCTCGCCGAGCTCGAGAAGACGGTCCGCGGTCGCCGGCAATCGGTGGAGACGCGGCGCACCGACGTGCGAGACGAGCAGGCCGTGGAGGCGCTCGCGATCGAGGTATTCGCGAAGCACGGACAGGTGAACCTCCTGTTCAACAATGCCGGTGTGCTCGTCGATGGCAAGTGCTGGGAGCGCCCGATGCGCGACTGGCGCTGGAGTTTCGAGGTCAACGTCTACGGCGTGATCCACGGGATCCGGAGCTTCGTGCCCCGCATGCTGAAGCAGGGCACGCCGGGGCGCATCATCAATACGTCTTCCCAGGGCGGGTTGCTCGGCGGCGGCACCTTCATGGGGCCGTACCAGGCGAGCAAGCACGCCGTCGCGGCGATCAGCGAAACGCTCTACGCCGAGCTCGCTCTGGAATCCGTACCGATCACGGCTTCCTGCCTGTGTCCCGCCGAGGTGGCCACCCGCATCTGGAAGTCGGACCGCCTGCGACCCTCTTCCGAACACACCCGTCTCGGGAGTGACGGCGAGCAGCAGTTCCACGATGCCATCGCTGGCGCCGTTGACAAGAGTCTGTCGCCCGATGTGTTCGCTGCACAGGTCTTCGCGGCGATCGAGGCGGACCGGTTCTGGATCGTGCCGGACGACGAATTCTTCAGGCAGGTGCTGGAACTGCGTACACGCTGCGTGGTGGAAGGGCGCCCCCCACCGGCGACGGCGGACATCATGCAGCTGTTCGAGAAGATCAAGGCCGGTTGACCGCCAGGCCGCCCGAGGGCCGGAATCGCAGGTGCATGCCCGTATCGTGGGAGGTGGCCTCTCGCGGCCAGGCTCCCCCGATCTGCGCCGTCAACGCGGCAATCGCGCCGAGGTCTGCGTGATCAGCGACACGAGTTCGGACTGGCGATGCAGGCCGGTTTTCCTGAAGATCGAATAGAGCTGGGTGCGTGCCGTGGCGCGCGTGATCCCGAGGCCGCTGGCTGCTTGGTCGACCGTAGCACCCTGGCCAAGGCGCGCCGCGAGCTTCGCTTCCGCCGGCGTGAGCCCGAGCAATTCGCGAACGACTGCAGCCGGGACTGCGCCGCCGTGCTCGGGTCGGCTGACGTAAACCGCGACCGCAGGTGCATGGTCCGAGCGCAGGTTGGCCGGCGAGCGCAGGATACGCGCGGCAATGGCCAGCGAAGGGGATCCGGGCCCGCGCGGAATCGTTATTACCTCGGGCAGGCGCGCATGATCCTCGTCCGGCCGGTCCGCGGCGTTGCGCGCCCGGGCCAGGATTTCGCCGAGCCGCCGCTGTGCGTCCGCGCTGCCCAGGACCAGCCGTCCATTGCGGACGGCGATGCCTTCCTTGCAGGCCAGGAGCCTGGATGCCGTCCGGTTGGGCTGGGTCACGCGGCCCAGGGCGTCGAGCAGGAAGCCGGCCACGCCGAGCCGGTCGAGTGCGTCGCTCAGTTCCGTCTCTTCGACCTGGAGGTGGTGCACCCGGTCGAAAACAGGGATCGCCTGGCGCAAGTGAGGCACGAGTGCCTCGACGAGCCGGTGAGTCTCGCGTTCGTAGTTGCGGGTTCCGACGGCGCGGCACAGCCGCAGGCCTGCGGTATACCCAGCCGCGGTGCGCACGTCGAACCCGAGCACGTAACCGACGCCCCAGGTGCGGCGCATGAAGTCATTGTAGAAGTCATTGCGCTCAAGTTCGCGGTCGCCGACGAACTCATGGAGGGTGATGACCCGTCCCTCCGGGAGATTTACGAACGGGTCGAGCGCGAACAGCTGGCCGCGATACGCGCTCGTCACCTCCGATCGTCCGCCGACGGTGCTGATCAGGTTGATGGCGGCCGAGCCGGGCGGCAAGAGCATGATCACGGTGGACTGGCTGGCCGTCTCGTGGCGGATTGCCTGCAGGAAGCTCTCCCAGGGTGGCGTCTCGATCACTCCGGCATAGAGAGTCCTGACGAGCTCGGAGACGGCGGTGAAGCGCTCGGGCATACAGCAACTGCATGATGTCGGGGCCGGGGTCGCAGTATAGTCTCGCGGGTCACACGATCCTCCGGGGGGAGGCGACTCATGGCGATAAGCGGACCCACTCCGGGGATTGCCGCCGGTCTCACTTCGACCCGGATGGCGCATGGTGACGTTTCCCAGCTGGAACGAACGTGGCACGGCTCGACACCGCCGCGCACGACACCGGCCATGCCGGTAGTCGCAACGATCGCGACGGGTTGACCGAAATGTCGCTGCAGAATGCTGCACTGAAGGCGTTCGGCGGGTTCCTGCTGCTCCTCGGCGGCTGGCTGGCCGTCGGTGGCGCCAGGCTCGTGGGCTTCGGCGGTTCCTGGTACTACCTGCTCGCGGGTATGACCACGATCATCGCGGCCGTGTTCGTCTGGCGGAGGCGCCGGCTTGGCCTGTGGATCTACCTCGCCACCTTCGCGGCCACGGTGGTCTGGGCCGTCGTCGAGGTCGGGTTCGACTTCTGGCAACTCGTGCCCCGTCTCGGACTGCCCCTCGCCGTCACGCTCTACCTCCTCATGCCCTGGGTGCGCGGAGCCTTCGTGGAGGCGCGGGGCCCGGGTAACGGCCGCGCGCTGGGCGCGGCACGCCTCGCCACCCTCTTGCTCGGGGCAGGGCTCGTCGCGGCACTCGCGCTCGGATGGCACGAGGTGCGCGCTGTCGTGACCCCAATCGCGACGTTGGCTTCCGCGAGCCTCCCCGAGCTCACCGACTGGCGTGCCTATGGCGGCAGCGACGCGGGCACCCGCTACTCGGCGGCGACCGAAATCACGCCTGAGAATGTGCGGCAGCTCGAGGTGGCGTGGCAGTACCACACCGGCGACCTGCCGGAAGCCT
>JAGOXN010000297.1 GCA_018059685.1 Steroidobacteraceae bacterium
GACATTCTCTGGTTCTCCATCATGGGCCCGGCGGATGGTACGCACCGGTTGCAGGGTTGTATTGCCAGCCACTTGACTCTAAGAGTTTGCGCTCGGCTTGGAGGAAACCACGAGCGGGGAATTGCTCACCAGTTGCGGGGTTTCTATATGAGTCCGATATCGGCCTCTTAGCCCTCATCACCTCGCGCAGGTGGCTTGAATTCTGACTCCAGTTCGCCTTTGGGCTGCCCCGGTTGGGCAGGAACAGCATGACATCACCGTCTGCCCAGCCGGTCGACCTGGTCGATGACTCGCGTCCCCACTTGAACAGCGTTAGACGCGCATCGTTTGGAAGTGCAGTGGCCCGAGTGACTCGAGTCGCATCCGCCGCCGTCCCCACCATCGGCACGACGCCGGCCACCGCCGACCCCGCCCCGACCCAGTCCCCCTCCCACGCGTACCACACCCCGGAAGCGAGACCCGCGATCTCCGACGCAAACGGAACGCTCGTCGCCGACACCACGTCCAGGAAGACGTGAACGGCCGATGCCGAGATCGCGACACCTGGAAAATCCCGCGCAAGCGCGCCGTCCGCCACGCTGCGCCGCTCGGTCTGCTGCTGCGGCCGGGGAGACGAGGGACCGCGACCGCCACCTGCCTCGCGACCGCCGCTCATGCCCGCAGGGCCCAGCATGTTGAGCCAGCTCGGCGACGGAGCGGGGCCGCCGTGGGCGTTCGGACTCCAGGTCAACCCGATCAGGACGCCGACTGGCGGCGCGGCGCGCCAATGCGCTTGCGCTCCTCGCCGAGAGCTACCTGAAGCACGGCGCCGAGGCCCTGAACGGTGGGGAGCGTCACCAGATCGTGGTGCATGTGGACCAGTGCACCCTGAGCGATCGCTCGGCGGGTCGCTGCGAGCTCGAGGGCGGCCCTGCGATCCCGGTCGAGACCGCACGGCGTCTGGCCTGCGACGCGAGCGTGGTCGAGATCGTCGAGGACGCGCGCGGCGAACCGCTCGACGTGGGACGCAGGACGCGCAGCATCCCGCCCGCGCTGCGCCGCGCACTCAGGTCGCGCGATGAAGGCTGTGTGTTCCCGGGCTGCACCCACCAGAAGTACGTCGACGGCCACCACATCCGGCACTGGGCCGAGGGCGGGGAGACGAAGCTCTCGAATCCCGTCTCGCTGTGCCGCTTCCACCATCGCGCGGTGCACGAAGGCGGGATCCGCATCGAGCGCCTCGACGACGGGGCCTGGCGTTTCATCCGACGCTCGGGCGATGCGCTCGAGTCCTGTGCACCGGGGCATTCCCGGCCGCCCGGCGACTGGCGGCAGCTCCTCGCCGAGCACGAGCGCCGGGGGCTGCGCATCGACGCGCAGACCGCCGCGACCCACTGGCGCGGCGAGCGTATGGACTACGGCATGGCGATCGATTCGCTGCTGATGCGCGCGCGACGGGAGCGGGAGGTTGCAGCTGGAACGTTATCGGTCGTTTGCCGGGAACTACCGGCCACGGTGTGCGCGCAATCGCTTCGGCTATAGAAGAATGAGGTCGGCGATCGCGGCTGCGCCGCCTCGCCACCAGCTTACGTCGAACGGCCGGGTTGGATCGTAGCGGCTCGCAGGGACGCAAGTCAGCGCACAGCCCACTGTTCCCTGCCAGCAAAGAGTGTCGAGCGAATGTCGCTCGTTACGACCTCTGGCTACCGCGACCTCGAACCGCTGAGAGTCGATGACTACCCCGCGACCGAATTGCAATACCAGCGAATCCGAGACGGCATCCTGCGCGACGACGACGGCGTCTACGGGCATCTCGAACAGACCGTCCGCCCGAACCTGGATCCTGCGTCCGACAACTGCGCTCACATCCACCTGTCCACCCCAGCATCCTAGTTCGTCTCGCGTACACAATCAGTCAGTCCCGTCGGACACGCCCGTGAGATCACTTGTAGAAATCAGTTCGAATGACTTTGCCTGTTCGAACGTCGATCTCGCAATCGTAGGACGAAAATGAGCTGGCGATCAGGGGCGACCTGCTGGCGATTCGCCAGTACACATCGGATCGCCGGGCTGTCGGAAGGTCAGCATGCCAAAGAATTTCCCCGTTCGCATTGAGGCCAATTAGGTTCTTGTACTGCGACTGCGTTCCGAGGTCCGCATCTGGGTCCAGAAGCACAACAATTACGTCGTCGATCTCAAGAGCCTCTCGGATTGCGAAATCCATTGTCACCGACTTATCGTCAACAGTCAGGGTGTTACCAGCGAATATCACTCTTGTCACGGCAGTGGCGCTCCGGGCCCGAAGTTGCTGACTGGGATACGATCGAGCAATTCAAACTGTTCTGCACCACCTCTGAGTCGTCCCCATTCGGCGATTGGTGCGGTCCGAGACCGCAGAAGATTCGTACCTGCCGGCACTAGCACCTCTTGAACCATTTCTGCCTTGTTGTGCGGTGGAAGCGCCAGCGCCTCTTGTGCCCAGCCCCGGCTCCTGGGCGGCACAGCGGTCAAGTACGAGCCGACTGAACGATCGCCAGAAAATACACGGTAATAGATTTGGTCCGACTCTTGTGTCAGCTTTCGCAATACACCGCGGGCGTTCGGCAGTTTGACGGCCATGTCTGCAGCCTTCGACACCCGCACCGCATCCGCCGCCGTCCCCACCACCGGCACGACGCCGGCCACGGCCGACCCCGCCCCGACCCAGTCCCCCTCCCACGCGTACCAGGCCCCGGACGCGAGACCCGCGATCTCCGACGCAATTGGAAAGCTCGTCGCCGACACCACGTCCAGGAAGACGTGAACGGCCGATGCCGAGATCGCGACACCTGGAAAATCCCGCGCAAGCGCGCCGTCCGCCACGCTGCGCCGCTCGGTCTGCTGCTGCGGCCGGGGAGACGAGGGACCGCGACCGCCACCCGCCTCGCGGCCGGCACTCATGCCGGCGGGGCCCAGCATGTTGAGCCAGCTCGCCGATGGCGCCGGGCCACCCTGGGAGTTCGGGTCCCACGTCAACGCGATCAGGATCCCGATCGGTGGCGCGATCGCACCAAACACGCTCGCAAGCACGCCCCGTGCGACGGTGGCCTGACCGGACGAGAGTTCTGCCCCCTGCCCCGATCCTGCAGACCGGTCGGAACTCACCGATGCGCCGCGGCCCCAGTCGACGAATGCCACGTGCAGGTTCACGTACGCGTATCCACTCGGGTCGACGTGGCGCAGCGGGTTGTCGGCCACGTAGCTGTAGCGATTGCGCCCCTGCGCGGCGTAGGGTGCCTGCAGGACGGGATCGGCACTCGCGAACCGTCCGAGCTGCGGGTCGTAGACCCGGCCGTTCATGTGCACGAGGCTCGTGGAGTCGAGGTGCTCGTGATCGGTGAACCCGCGGCGCGTCACGTCGCGCATCGTCGCGAGCTCGCTGCCCGTCGGCACGCCAGTCCAGTTCGCACCCCTCCTTGCGCCGTGCGCGTCGAAGCTCTCGCGCAGCACGGGCGCGCCGGATGACGAGCTCACGACGTCGACGGAACCCAGGTGGTCGCGCAGCAGGTAGCGCGTCGTGTTCGTGCCGGTCGACTTCCTCGAGTACAGCGCGACTACCTGCCCGTTCGCATGGATGGCGTGGCGATAGTCGATCGTGGAACCCTGCGTGACCTTCTCCAGCAGGCCGCCGATCGACACGTGCGTGTAGGTAGTGCCGCCGGAGTTGTACTTGTGGCGCCAGCGGCGCCCATCCGCGGTGTACTGGAACTCGCTCGAGTTCGCCGCGCTGCCGGGCGTCGTGCGGATGCGCTTCGGCAGGTTGCTCGCGAACCAGGTGAGCTCGGTGCCCGCGCGGCTCGTCATGTTGCCATTGGCGTCGTAGGCGTAGGTCTTCGCGGGGCCGCTCGCGGGCGTGACCTGCGTGACCGCATGCAGACGGGTCG
>JAGOXN010000298.1 GCA_018059685.1 Steroidobacteraceae bacterium
CACATCCATCGTTCAACCCAGCCCCGGGACCTGCGAAAGCCGGTTGGCAGGAGCTGAATGATGGTGAAACAGAAGGCCGCTGGATGCGCTTGGAAGATCGGGACTGCAACGCTGGCATGCTTGATTGGCCTCGGCCTGGGCGGGTGCCGGGATGACGACGAAAAGCTCGCGACTTTCAATCTGGTGCCCGAGAGCAGCGCAACTCCGCAGCCCGCGCCGGGCGTAACGCCGCCCCCCGCGCCGTCACCGACGAATCGCGTACCAACGATCTCCGGCTCGCCGGCCACGTCGGCGAAGGCGAACCAGGACTACAGCTTCCAGCCGACCGCCAGCGATCCCGATGGCGACACGCTCACGTTCCAGATCGCCAACAAGCCGGCGTGGGCCAGCTTCGATGTATCCACCGGTCGGCTGAGCGGCACGCCCTCGTCGACGGTGTCGGGCACGTTCGCGTCCATCCGGATCAGTGTTTCCGACGGCCAGGCCTCGAGCACCCTGCCCGCGTTCTCCGTCGACGTCGCATCCGCCACGCTCGGCACCGCGACGTTGAGCTGGCAGCCGCCGACGGAGAACACCGACGGCTCGCCACTCACGAACCTCGCGGGCTTCATCGTGCGCTACGGCACGACGCTCGAGGCGCTCTCCGAGCAGGTCAGGCTCTCGAACCCTGGCCTCGCGACTTATCTCGTCGAGAACCTCACACCGGCTACGTGGTATTTCCAGGTCTCGGCGTTCAACAGCGCCGGAGTCGAAAGTGCGCCGTCCGTGACGGGGATGAAGACGATCCGTTGAGGCGCGCTCAGGTCGGGCCGTCGGCGGCCGGCCTGGCGCCCGCGGTCTCGAGGTCGTCGACCTCGATGCCCAGCTTGTGGATCAGGTCGTACAGCGTCGGGCGGGTGACGCCCAGGAGTTCGGCCGTACGTGACAGGTTGCCGCGTGTGACCGCCAGCGCCTGGCGAACGGCTTCGGTCTCGGCACGGGAACGCACCTCCCTCAGGTTCAGCCACCTTACGCGCTCGGTATCGGACGCGATCCCGAGATCCTCCACGCCGATGTACCTCCCCTCGGCCATGATCACGGCCCCGTTGATCCTGTTCTCGAGCTCGCGGATGTTTCCGGGCCACGGGTATGCCTGGATGGCCTTCAGCGCCTCCGGCGTGAACCCCTTGAAGGCACGCCCGTGCTCGCGGGCGCGCCGCTCCATCGTCGCCTGCCCGATCAGGACCGCATCTCCCGGCCGCTCCCGCAGTGGCGGGATGCGGATCGTGACCTCGCTGATGCGATAGTAGAGGTCCTCGCGGAACTCGCCGCGCGCGATCTGCTTCTCGACGTCCTTGTTCGACGCGCAGACCACCCTCACGTCGACCGGGATGCTCTCGCGGCCGCCGATGCGCTCCACGGCGCGCTCCTGCAGGAAGCGCAGCAGCTTCGCCTGCAGCGCGAGCGGCATGTCGCCGATCTCGTCGAGAAACAGCGTGCCACCGTTCGCGAGCTCGAACTTGCCCGGGGTCTGCTTCACGGCACCGGTGAATGCGCCCTTCTCGTGGCCGAAGAGTTCCGCCTCGAGCAGCGTGTCCGGGATCGCGGCGCAGTTGATCGCGACGAAGGCACGGTCGGCCCGTGGACTCAGCGCGTGCAGCGCGCGTGCCAGCAGTTCCTTGCCCGTGCCGCTCTCGCCGAGCAGCAGCGTGGTCGCCTGCGTCGGCGCCACCTTTTCCACCGTTCGGCAGACGCGCAGCATCGCGTCGCTGGTGGCGAGGATGCCGGCGAGTGGTTGCGAGCCCTGGACGCGTCTCAGGGCCCGGTTCTGCTCCTCGAGGCCGTGGATGTAGAAGGCACGATCCACGATGAGACGCAGGATGTCGGTATCGACGGGCTTCTGGTAGAAATCGACCGCACCGAGGCCGACCGCCCTGACGGCGTTGGCGTGGTCGAGCTGGCCGGTCACCACGATGACCTTCGTCCCCGGCGCAACCTTCAGGATTTCCTGCAGGGTCGACAGGCCTTCCGATACTCCCTGCGGGTCCGGTGGCAGGCCGAGGTCCTGCAGCACCACCGGGGGCTCGTGACGCCGGACGGCCACCAGGGCCGAATCGCGATCCTCCGCGATCAGCACCTCGTAGCCGTCGAAACACCACTTGAGCTGGTTCTGCAGCCCGGGGTCGTCCTCGACGATCAGCAGGAAAGGCTTGGTCGTTCTCACGCAGGCTCCACCCGCGGCCGTCCGCCGGCATCCGTCAAAGATACACGGAGCCGGCCGGCCAGGGGTGGGGATGACTCGTCAGTTCACGACCTTCGTCACGACTCCGGACGGATCGCTCATGACGTTCGCCGTCGTGTAGGCCTTGACCGCGAAGTACCACGTCCCGCTCGCGAGGCCTTCGATCACGGCGGACGTGACACCTGCAGTGGGGATGTCCACCTGCTGGTTCAGGCTGGCCGAGGCCTGGCCGTAGAGGACGCGATAGCCCGCCAGATTGGTGAGCGGCGTTCCATCGACATTCTCTGTTGGGGGTGACCATGAAAGCGTCGCTGCACCGGTGGTCGCGCCCTCGACGAGGATCGAGAAGGCCCTGAGCGAACTCGATGCCTGGCCGTCGCTCACGGAGATCATGACGTTCGAGTACGTGCCGACATCACCAGCGGAAGGCGCCCCGGAGAGCCGCCCCGTGGCCGGGTCGAACTGCGCCCAGGCCGGCCGGTTCGCGATGGAGAACGCGAGCGGCTGGCCGTCAGGATCCCTCGCAGCCGGCACGAACGAATACACCTGGCCCACCGTCGCGGCGGCGGACGGAGTTCCGCTGATGATCGGCGCGGTGTTGGCTGCCGTCACCGTAATCGCGAAGGGCGCGAGCGTCGCCGTCGCCTGGCCGTCCGTTGCCGACAGGACGATATTCGAGTAGGTGCCGACGTATGTCGATCCAGGTGTCCCGGCGAGGGTCCCCGTGGTCGAGTCGAACGTCGCCCAGGCCGGCGCGTTCATGATGGAGAACCGGGGTGTCTGGCCGTCGGGGTCGGACGCGTTCGGTCGGAACGAGTACGACAGGCCGGACCGCACCGAGGTCGGCGGCGTGCCCGTGATCGTCGGCGGGCGGTTCGGCGCGCCCTCGACCGTGATGCTGAACGGCGCAAGCGACGTGGAGGTCCGTCCATCCGACACCGAGATCAGCACGCTCGAGTACGTTCCCGCCGATCCCGCGGGCGGAATGCCGCTCAGCAGGCCGCTGCTGCTGGTGAAGGTCGCCCATGCGGGCTTGTTGACGATACCGAACGTCAGCGTATCGCCGTCGGGATCGCTCGCCGTCGGAAGGAATCCATAGAGCTCCCGCTCGATCACCTTGCCCGCAGGTGCTCCGCTGATCGAGGGCGCGCTGTTGGCCGGCGGCTCGCTCGCGACCGGGGCGCTCCTGACGACCTGCACGGTGAAACCGGCCAGGGCCGACGACAGGCTTCCATCCGAAACCGAAATGGTGATGATGCGCGACGTGCCGATGTCGCGCCGGCCCGGCGTGCCATAGACGCGGCCCGTGCGTCGCTCGAACCTGGCCCAGCGCGGCAATGCGTATGCGCGAAACGACAGTGCGTCGCCGTTGGCATCCGTCGCGATCGGACGGAAATCATAGAGTTGCCCGACGATCGCGCTCGTCGGCGGGGACCCCGAGATTACTGGAGCGGCGTTCTGGGCGGCGGCAGGTGCGATGCCGGCCAGGTTGCCAAGGATGACTGACGAAAGTACCCAGACTCCGCGCCCGACGACCGCTCGTATGTTCATCCGAATCACCTCTGACCGTGACCGTCCAGGTCCGGACGCAGGTGAAAGCGGAGAGAGCTGCCGAACTCACGCAGCACGCGGATGTGCGCATGCCGTCGTCGGAGGTCCTGGCAACCCCGCTA
>JAGOXN010000048.1:0-9751 GCA_018059685.1 Steroidobacteraceae bacterium
TGTATATCTCGAACTTCTGGCGCTACAAGAATTTCGAGGTCGTCGTGCGGGCGTTCGCCATGTTGCCGCAGGCGCTGCGCGACTCCTATCGCTTGCTGCTCGTCGGCTATCCGTACGACAAGGCCTATTTCGACGAGATCGCGGCGCTGGTCGCAGCACAAGGCGTCGGCTCGCGAGTGGAGCTGATCGCCGGCCGTCCGCAGCGCGAGCTGGCTCGTCTCTACGACGACGCGCACCTGTTCGTGTTCGCTTCGCTCATCGAGAACAGCCCGAATATCGTGCTCGAGGCCATGAGCCGTGGCGCGCCGCTGGTCCTGTCGAAATCGGAGCCGATGCCGGAGTTCGGGGGCGACGCTGCCCGCTACTTCGATCCGAAGTCGCCGGAGGACCTCGCAGCCTCGTTGCAGGCCCTGCTCGGCGATCCGCAGGCGCTGGGCGCGATGCGCAGCGCCTCGCTGGCCCGGGCTTCGTTGTATTCCTGGGATCGGTTCACGCAGCGCGTCGTTGACTTGGTTCATCGGCAATGAACGGTGCTGTCGGCGCGCGCGTGTCGGAACTGGGCCGCGACGAAGCTCCCCGATTCCTGGGGCTCGTCCCGTCCGTACACGACCCACAGCTGGCGCTGCACAGCGTGGTCGTGGTGAAGCCGTCGTCGTTCGAGGTTTGGAGCGCCAACGTGGAGGAGGCCAGGAGCCTCAGTGTGCCGCTCGTGCTGTCCGAAATCGGCGTAAACCACGAACAGGCGGACGGGCAGGCGCGCTTCTTCGACCCGCGCTCGGGCCGCAGCGCGAGCGACGCTCTGCTGAGAGCGTGGCATGCGTCGGGCGTGACCCTCGGGCAGCAACTGGCCAACACCGGTCCCGTAGCTGCGGAGAGCAGCCACGCCTTCGCCGCACGGTTCGCGCGGGCGCTCGAGAGTGCGGCCGGGCGCATCCCCGGTCCGACGGGCCACGGCTCGTGATCCGCAGGCTCACCATCGTCACGCAATGGTACCCGCCCGAGCAGGCACCGTTCGGCCGGATGATGCAGGAGTTGGCCGCGGACCTCGCCGCACGAGGGTGGGACGTCACCGTCATCACGGGATTCCCGAATCACCCTGGTGGTGAGGTGTTCGGCGGATATCGCAAGCGCTGGTGTCTCGAAGAATGGGACCAGGGAATTCGGGTGCTGCGCGTGTGGATCGCGACCTCGAAGGCCCGCAGTCTCGCCTCCCGACTTGCGACTTTCCTGAGCTTCACGCTGACTTCGACCTGGCGCAGCCTGCGGGAGCCAGGAGGTGGCGTCTTGTTCGCCGTACTGCAACCGTTGAGCGTCGGATTCACCCTGCCCGTTGCGGCACGGCTGCGTGGCCGCAGGCTCGTCTTCAACCTGCAGGACCTTCACCCCGATACGCAGATCCGCCTTGGCATGGTGCGTAACCGCACGCTGATCGGTGCATTGCTCTGGATGGAGCGATTGGCCTACCGGCACTGCGCGGCGCTCACCTGCATTTGCGAGCCCTTCCGTGCGCACTCGCTAGCGCGCGGTGCACCTGCCGGGCGAGTCGAGGTGATCGAGAACTGGATCGACACCATGCGAGTCCGGCCCGCGGACACAGGCGTCGAGATCCGTCGCGCGGCAGGCATCCCCGAGGACGCCTTCGTTGTGCTCTGGGCCGGTACGCTGGGGCACGTGTCGGGCGCCGAAATGGTGGTCGAGACCGCCGCCCAGCTTCGTACCGAGCCTCGCATCTGGTTCCTCGTGATCGGGGAAGGCCCGCTGCGCGACCGCTTGGTCGAAAAGACACGGACGCTGGACCTCGACAACGTCCGCTTCCTGCCGTTTCAGCCAGAAGGGCACCTGCTCGCCGTGCAGAACGCCGGCAACGTGTCACTGGTGACTCTGGACAGCAGCTTCGCGCAGTCCTCTGTGCCGAGCAAGGTGCTCGCCTACATGGCGGCGGGTCGGGCGGTCGTGGCCGCCGTCGCCGAGCGCAGCCCGACCGCAGCCCTCCTGGAAGAGGCCGGTTGCGGGCGGCGAGTCGATCCGGGGGATGCCGTGGCGCTGGCGCGCGAGATTGGCGCGCTGGCTGCAGACCCGGTCGCGTGTCGCGAACTCGGCCGCCGGGCACGCATCCACGCGGTCGAGCGACTGTCACGCGAGGCCGCGGTACGCCGGTACGACAGGCTCTTCTTAGCGCTACTGGGCGGCGCGTGAACTGCGAGGTGCACGCGGCCCGGATGGAGGACCTCGACGGAGTGGTCGAGGCGCATCGGAGCGCGTTTCCGGGTTACTTCCTGACGATTTTGGGCCCGCGCTTCCTGCGCATCTTCTACAGCGCGTTCCTTGAGGGAAACGCCGGGACGCTGCTGGTGTGCGAGCAGCCGCCGGGCGTGGTGGTAGGATTCGTCGCAGGAACCCGCCAGCCAGTCGAGTTCTTCGCTCGACTGCGTCGACGGTCGGGTCTTCGGCTTGCATTCGCCGCCCTTCCGGCCGTGCCCCGTCACCCCTGCCGGGTCGCTGAACGGTTCCTGGCAGCGATTCGGTACGGAGGTGACCGGCCAGGCGGGCTGCCCGGCTACTGGCTGTTGAGCAGCCTCGGCGTGCTCGCCGCGGCGTCCAGACACGGCACGGGCGGTGCGCTGGTGGAACGGTTCTGCGACCATGCGCGCCAGGCTGATGCCCGCGGCGTCTATCTGGTCACCGACGGGACGGAAAACGATGCGGCGCTGCGGTTCTACGGCCGACGGGGATTCGTCGCGCACGCGGCCTGGATGCGTCGCGACGGCCGGCGCCTGCTGCTGCTCAAGCGGAGTTTCGACGGATGAATGCTGGCAAGCCCTTCCTGCCGTTCGCGCTGCCCGACATCGGCCAGGAGGAGATCGAAGAAGTGGTCGACTCGCTGCGGTCCGGTTGGATCACCACGGGGCCGAAGACGCGCCTGTTCGAGCGATCGTTCGCCGAGTACCTGGGCGGCGGCGTCGAAGCAGTGGCGGTAAACTCCGCAACTGCCGGCCTGCACCTCGCCGTCGAGGCGCTCGGCATCGGTCCAGGCGACGAGGTCGTGACGACCACGCACACGTTCACCGCGACCGCCGAAGTCGTCCGCTACCTTGGGGCACACCCGGTCTTCGTCGACATCGATCCCGCCACCTACTGTCTCGATGTCGATCAAGTTGCCGCGGCAATAGGTACCGCGACTCGGGCCGTGCTGCCCGTGCACTTCGGCGGATACCCGTGCAGCATGGGAACGCTCACGGATCTCGCCCGCGAGACTGGCATCGAGGTCGTCGAGGACGCGGCGCACGCGCTCCCAACCCTGGCCGACGGGCGCTTGATTGGCACCTGGCCCAGTGCCGCCACCGTATTCAGCTTCTATGCGACGAAGACGATCACGACGGGCGAGGGCGGCATGCTGGTCACTATGCGTCCCGAGATCGCACGGCGGGCGCGGGTGATGCGTCTGCACGGCATCGACCGGGATGCGTTCGACCGCTACACGGCTCCGCGACCCAACTGGTATTACGAGGTCGTGGCGCCGGGCTTCAAGTACAACATGACGGACATCGCGGCCGCTCTCGGCCTGCACCAGCTTGCAAAGACCGATGCCTTCATGCGTCGCCGCGCGCAGCTCGCGCAGCGTTACGACGCGGAACTCGCGCATCTGCCGCTCGTGCTGCCGCCCCGCCCTGCGAACGCTGCCGACAGCCATGCGTGGCACCTCTACGTAATCCGTCTCGCGGACGACTTGCGGCTCGACCGCGACGAGGTGATGCAGGCACTGTACGAGGAAGGGATCAGCTGCAGTGTCCATTACGTCCCGCTGCACCAGCAGCCGTACTGGCGGGACACTTATCGACTGGATGCCCGACGCTTCCCGAATTCCCAGCGCCTTTACGAGCGCGGCATCAGCCTGCCGATCTACACGCGCATGACCGATGACGACCAGCAGCGGGTCGTGGAGGTCCTGCGCCGCATACTCGCCAGGGCGTGAAACGCCTACTAGACATCGTGATTTCCAGCACGGCCCTGCTGCTGCTTGCGCCACTCCTGCTTCTCGTCGGCTTCGCGGTGCGGCTCGATTCGCCCGGCCCGGCGCTCTTCCGCCAGCAGCGGGTCGGTCGCCACGGCCGGCCGTTCGAGATTCTCAAATTCCGGTCCATGCGTGTGGCCGCCGACGGGCTGCAGATCACGGTCGGCGGCGACCGGCGGATCACAGCCGTCGGAGCCGTTCTCCGCAGGACCAAGCTCGACGAGCTTCCGCAGCTGCTCAACGTGCTGCGGGGCGAGATGAGCCTCGTCGGGCCCCGCCCCGAGGTCGCGCGCTACGTCGCGCTGTATCCGGCGGATGCGCGGATGGAAGTGCTTTCCGTACGGCCGGGGATCACCGACGAGGCGGCGATCGAGTTCCGGGACGAGGAGCCGCTGCTCGCACGTGCCAGTGACCCGGAGCGGGCGTACGCCGAGCAGATCCTACCGCGAAAGATCGATCTCTACCTCAGGTACGTGCGATGCAACAGCGTCGCCGGGGACCTGCGGATCCTGTGGCGAACGGCGCGCGCCATTCTCGGTCGGTCGGGCGGCCTGGGCGGTCGCGGACCGGGCGGGTGATAGACTCGCGCATCCTCAGGGTCTCGACAGGTAGCGACGTGCGCAAGACCGCACTCATCACCGGCATCACCGGCCAGGACGGCGCCTACCTCGCTGAACTGCTCCTCGAAAAGGGCTACGAGGTTCACGGCATCAAGCGCCGCGCTTCACTCTTCAACACCGACCGCATCGACCACCTCTATCGTGATCCGCACGAGAAGAACGTGCGGCTCAAGCTGCACTACGGCGACCTGACCGATGCCACCAACCTGATCCGCATCATCCAGACCGTGCGGCCCGACGAGATCTACAATCTCGCGGCGCAGAGCCATGTGGCGGTGTCCTTCGAGACGCCGGAGTACACCGCCAACTCCGACGCGCTTGGCACGCTGCGCATCCTCGAGGCAATTCGCATCCTGGGTCTCGAGAAGACCACGCGCTTCTACCAGGCTTCGACCTCCGAGATGTACGGCAAGGTCATGGAGATTCCACAGAAGGAAACGACACCCTTCTACCCGCGTTCCCCCTACGGCGCGGCCAAGGTGTACGCCTACTGGATCACGGTGAACTACCGCGAGGCCTACGGCATCCATGCCAGCAACGGCATCCTCTTCAACCACGAGTCGCCAATCCGCGGCGAGACATTCGTTACGCGCAAGATCACCCGCGGCCTGGCCCGCATTCACGAAGGCCTCGATCAGTGCCTGTACCTCGGCAACATCGACTCGCTGCGTGACTGGGGTCATGCGCGTGACTACGTGCGCGCACAGTGGCTGATTCTGCAGCAGCAGGAGCCCGACGATTTCGTCATCGCGACGGGCGAGCAGCATTCGGTGCGGGAGTTCGTGACGCTCGCGGCGGGTCACCTGGGCTACGAGATCGAGTGGCGGGGTGCCGGCGTGAACGAAGAGGGGATCGACCGCAGGTCCGGCAGGGTACTGGTCAGGATCGACCCGCGTTACTTCCGGCCGACGGAGGTCGACACGCTGCTGGGCGACAGCACGAAGGCCCGGACGCGGCTCGGATGGGTACCGGAGGTCCGCTTCCAGGACCTGGTCAAGGAGATGGTGGCGGCGGACCTCGAGATCGCACGGCGCGACTCGCACATGCAGCAGCACGGTTTCAAGGTCCTGCACCACCATGAATGAGGCTGCGCGGATCTTCGTGGCCGGACACCGCGGCCTCGTAGGGTCGGCCATCGTCCGTGAGCTTCAGCGGCTCGGATACCGCAACCTGCTGCTGCGGAGCAGCGCGGAACTCGACCTGCGTAACCAGGCGGCGGTGGAGCACCTTCTCAACACCGAGCGTCCGGAATACGTATTCCTGGCGGCCGCCAAGGTCGGCGGCATCCATGCCAACAACACCTATCCGGCCGATTTTCTGCGCGACAACCTGCAGATCCAGACGAACGTCATCGATTCGGCCTGGCGCGCGGGTACGAAGAAGCTCTGCTTCCTGGGCTCCAGCTGCATCTACCCGAAACTCGCGCCACAACCGATGCCTGAGTCCGCGCTGCTCACCGGGCCGCTCGAGCCGACCAACGAGTGGTACGCCATCGCCAAGATCGCGGGCATCAAGATGTGCCAGGCGTATCGCCGGCAGCACGGGTTCAACGCGATCTCCCTGATGCCGACCAATCTCTACGGGCCGGGGGACAATTTCGATCTGCAGAATTCCCACGTCCTGCCAGCGCTCATCCGGCGATTCCATGAGGCCAGGGTAAGGGGCGACCCGGAAGTCGTGGTCTGGGGCACGGGTGCGCCGAGGCGCGAATTCCTGCACGTGGACGACCTGGCCGGCGCCGCCGTGTTCCTGATGCGCACCTTTGACGGGGAGGAGCCGGTCAATGTCGGCTGTGGCAGCGACGTGACGATCCGGGAGCTTGCGGAGCTGGTCGCCGGCGAAGTGGGCTTTGGGGGTCGCTTGAGATTCGACAGTTCGAAGCCCGACGGGACGCCGCGCAAGCTCCTGGACGTCTCGCGTGCGACGGCGCTCGGCTGGGTCCCCAGGATCCAGTTGCGCGACGGAATCTCACGAACCTATCGGTGGTTCCTGGATCACGAATTCGAGATTCGTCGTTGATGTCGTTCGCGCCCCTGTTCGCCCTGTCGGTGCCATAGGTAGAATTACATAATTCGATGGTCAGGGCCGGCGGGTCGGGTGGCCTCGGCTCCAGCGGAGCGGAGCAGCACGCCAGGGACCAAAAGCGTGCGAATGAGGAGACATGCATGGCGAACGGAGTATCGAACCTGATGGACCTGCTGGTACGGAGACTCACGTCGATGTCGAGGAGCCGGAAGCGGGCCCTCATGGTCACGACGGATGTCGTCTTCATCCCCGCCGCATTGTGGACTGCACTGGCCCTCAAGCTCGGCGCCCCTCCGACCGGGCCGGCTGCAGACCTCTGGCTGTATGCCATTTCCGTCGTCGCCAGCATTCCGATCTTCGTGCGTCTTGGCCTGTACAGGGCCGTCGTGCGCTTCATCGGGCCGAAGGTGATCCTGGCGGTCGTTGCCGGCGTGAGCGCGTCTGTACTCGTCCTGGCCGTGGTCAATTCATTCGTCGCGCCTCGATCGATCCCGACGACTGCCCTCGTGATCTACTGGGCCCTCGCGCTCGTCTACGTCGGAGGCAGCCGCATCCTCGTCCGCAACCTGTTGGTCTCGCGCCACGCCGGCGGCGACCGGGTGATCATCTACGGCGCCGGCTCGGCGGGGGCCCAGGCCGCGACTGCCTTGAGGCTGAGCGGTCGGTTCGACCCGGTCGCTTTCGTGGACGACGATCGGTCCCTGCAGGGCAGCGTGGTGGGCGGTGTGGACGTCTACAGTCCGTCTGCGCTGCCGCGCCTGATCGGAGACGAAGCGGCCAAAGTACTGCTGCTCGCCATTCCCTCCCAGTCGCGCCGCCGACGTCAGCAGATCCTCAAGTCACTCGAGCCGCTCGCCGTCCGCGTCATGACCGTGCCGGACATCTCCGACCTCGTGTCGGGCGTGGCCCGCGTCGAGGACGTCCGCGACGTCGATGCGAGCGACCTGCTCGGTCGCGACGCGGTGCCGCCCAATGAGCGGCTCATCGAGTCGTGCATCCGCGACAAGGTGGTCATGGTGACCGGTGCCGGCGGCTCGATCGGTTCCGAGCTGTGCCGGCAGATCCTGAGGCTGCAGCCGCGGCGGCTCGTGCTGTTCGAGATGTCGGAGCTCGCCCTTTACAACATCGATCGTGAGTTGCGCGCAGTCTGCGAGCGCGAGCACCTCGAAGTGGGCGTGATCAGCCTGCTCGGCAACGCCCACCACAAGTACCGGGTGCGCGAGGTGTTGCAGGCGTACGGCGTGCAAACGGTCTACCACGCGGCCGCCTACAAGCATGTGCCGATCGTCGAGCACAACGTCATCGAGGGCGTCCACAACAACGTCATCAGCACGTGGTACACGGCCGAGGCGGCCCTCGAGTGCGGCGTCGAGACCTTCGTGCTGATCTCGACCGACAAGGCGGTCAATCCCACCAACGTGATGGGGGCGACCAAGCGCTTCGCGGAGATGGTGCTGCAGGGTCTGAACGATCGCGGCAGCCGCACACGGTTCTGCATGGTGCGGTTCGGCAACGTGCTGGAATCCTCGGGTTCCGTGGTGCCGCTGTTCCGCGAGCAGATCCGTCGCGGAGGCCCCGTAACCGTCACGCATCCGGACGTGATCCGCTACTTCATGACGATCCCCGAAGCTTCGCAGCTCGTGCTCCAGGCCGGAGCGATGGCGCGCGGCGGCGACGTCTTCGTCCTCGACATGGGCAAGCCGATCCGCATTGCGGATCTCGCGCGACGCATGATCCACCTTTCGGGACTCACGGCCCGCGACGAGCAGAATCCGGAGGGCGACATCGAGATCCGCTTCACGGGCCTGAGGCCTGCGGAGAAGCTGTTCGAGGAGCTGCTGATCGGCAACAACGTGTCCGGGACCGAGCATCCGATGATCCTCCGAGCGATGGAGCACTCCCTGCCGTGGGACAAGATGCAGGAACTGCTGCAGAAGCTGCTCGTCGCCATGGGGCAGTTTGACGTACGCATGTCCCGCGAACTGCTCCTCCAGGCCGTGCAGGAATATCAGCCGAGCGACGAACTCGTCGATCACGTCTGGCGCCATCGCGACAGCGAGAAGAAGGTGCTGTCGAACGTGACGAGCCTGCAGGCGCGCCGTTCGGCAACCCGGCGGGACTCCGGCCACGCGGCCGACTGACGCGTGCTACCGACTTCGGCATGCCAACGAACGGGGCGCGAGGCCCCTGTCCGGAAAATCTGTGACGGCCCCGGTGGTCTCCGCGCAGCCGATTCGGTAGCCTTTCTCGGCAAATAATATAACCTGCTCAATGGCTTACGCATGAAAGTGACGGTGTTTGGCTCCGGTTACGTCGGCCTCGTGACCGGCGCGTGCTTTGCCGAAGTCGGCAACTACGTGGTCTGCGTAGATATCGACGAGGCCAAGGTCAGGCGACTGCAGCAGGGCGAGATACCCATCCACGAGCCCGGTCTGGACGCAGTCGTGAAGCGTAACTTCGAGAAGGGCCGCCTCAAGTTCACGACCAGCGCGGAGGAGGGCATCGCCCACGGTCTCTTCCAGTTCATCGCGGTGGGCACGCCCCCGGAGGAGGATGGTTCGGCGGATCTCTCGCACGTGCTTGCGGTGGCTGAGACGATCGGGCGGCATATGAACGACTTTCGCGTCGTGGTCGACAAGTCGACCGTGCCGGTCGGGACGGCCGACAAGGTGCGCGAGCGCATCGAGCAGACGCTCGGGCGGCGCGGTGCGAAACTCGAGTTCGACGTCGTGTCGAATCCCGAGTTCCTCAAGGAAGGCGCGGCGGTCGCGGACTTCATGAAGCCGGACCGGGTCATCGTCGGCACCGACAATCCGCGCACCGCCGAGTTGCTCAAGACGCTCTACGACCCCTTCACGCGCAACCACGAGCGCATGATCGTCATGGACGTGCGCTCCGCCGAACTCACGAAGTACGCCGCCAACGCGATGCTCGCGACCAAGATCAGCTTCATGAACGAGGTCGCGAACCTCGCCGAGCGCATGGGCGCGGACATCGAGAAGGTGCGCATCGGCATCGGTTCCGACCCGCGCATCGGCTACAGCTTCATCTACCCCGGCGCGGGTTATGGCGGCTCGTGCTTCCCGAAGGACGT
>JAGOXN010000048.1:9851-12644 GCA_018059685.1 Steroidobacteraceae bacterium
ACCTCGCCGAGCGCATGGGCGCGGACATCGAGAAGGTGCGCATCGGCATCGGTTCCGACCCGCGCATCGGCTACAGCTTCATCTACCCCGGCGCGGGTTATGGCGGCTCGTGCTTCCCGAAGGACGTCAAGGCCCTGGTGCACAGCGCGGGCGAGCACGACTTCGATGCGGAGCTGCTGCGCTCGGTCGAGGCCGTGAACAGACGGCAGAAGCAGCTGCTGTTCAGCAAGATAAGCGCCTTCTTCCAGGGCGAACTCGCGGGCAAGACGATCGCAGTGTGGGGCCTGGCCTTCAAGCCCAACACCGACGACATGCGCGAGGCCCCTTCGCGTGACCTGATGGAGGCGCTGTGGGCCGCGGGTGCGCGAGTGCGCGCCTACGATCCGGTCGCCATGGGTGAGGCACGGCGCATCTACGGCGACCGGTCGGACCTTGACCTCGTCGAGCACGCAGAGGCCGCGCTCGAAGGCGCCGACGTCCTCGCTCTCCTGACGGAGTGGCAGGAGTTCCGCAGCCCGGACTTCGAGGCGATGCACGACCGGCTGCGCCACAAGGCGCTCTTCGACGGACGCAACGTCTACGACCCGGCGCTGGTCAGGAGCTTCGGGCTCCAGTACCACGGCATTGGCCGCGGTGTGAGCCCTCGCCGCGAACGCCGCCGGCACTGAATCTGCGCGGAGTAGTTGCTTGTCGTTCGAGATTCTCCTGACACTGGCCGTCGTCATCGGCGTGCTCGTGCTGCTCACGAGCACGCGCTTCGATACGGACGTCGTGCTCGTCGGTGCGATGATCACGCTCACCCTGCTTGGCATCCTGAAACCCGACCAGGCGCTGCAGGGCTTCGCGAGTAGCGGTGTCATGACGATCGCGGCGCTCTACATCGTGGTTGCGGGTCTGCGCGAGACCGGGGCGATGGCGTGGATCTCGCGCATGGTCCTCGGCCGGCCCCGTTCGCTGACCGTGGCCCAGGGCAAGCTGATGCTCGTCACGAGCGCCCTGTCGAGCGTCGTCAACAACACGCCTGTGGTCGCGCTTTTCATCCCGGTGGCGCAGGAGTGGGCTTCGCGCTTCGGGTACTCGATTTCGAAGCTCCTGCTGCCGATGAACCACATCGTGATCCTGGCCGGCATGTGCACGCTGATCGGCACCAGCACGAACCTGATCGTCAACAGTCTGCTGATCAAGACGGTGCCTGATTCCGGGCTCGGCCTGTTCGACCTGGCGTGGATCGGGTTGCCACTCACTCTGCTCGGCTTCGCCTATGTGCTGTTTGTCAGCCGCTGGCTGCTGCCGGACCGCCAGAGTCCGGTGGAACAGCTCGAGAACGCGCGCGAATACAGCGTCGAGGCGCGTATTCTCCCGGGCGGGCCGCTGGTCGGGCGCAGCATCTCCGAAGTGGGCCTGCGCAGCATGAAGTATGCGTTCGTGCTCGACATCGCGCGGGGTCCGCGGCTGTTGACGGCCGTGGGCCCGGACGAGGTGCTGGAGGCGAACGATCGCGTCACGTTCGTGGGGGTGGTCGATGCCGTGAACGAGCTCAGGCGCATGCCGGGCATCCTCGTGGCCGAGGACCAGACGTTCCAGCTGAACCTCCAGCATGCCAAGCGTTGCCTGGTCGAGCTGGTACTGGGCACCAGCTCGCCGCTCGTCGGGCAGACGGTGAGGGAATCGAGCTTCCGCAGCCTCTACAGCGCCGCGATCATCTCGATTTCGCGCGAGGGCGCGAGGCTCGAAGGCAAGGTCGGCGACGTCCGGCTCCGTCCGGGTGACACGCTGCTCGTCGAGGCGGACAACGGCTTCGTGGACCGGCACAAGTACAGCCGCGAGTTCCTGCTGGTGAGTTCGCTGCAGGACTCGGCGCCGCCGCACTTCGCCAAGGCTCCGCTCGCATTCCTGATCCTGCTCGGGATGCTCGTCGTCTCGGCGCTCGAGTGGGTCCCGCTCTTCCAGGCATCGTTCATCGCGGCCGGACTGATGGTGGCGACGCGTTGCGTGTCCCTCGCGCTCGCACGTCGCAGCATCGAATACCCGGTGCTCGCCGGCATCGGCGCGTCGTTCGCCCTCGGCTTCGCGCTCGCGGAGTCCGGAGCGGCCGACCTGCTGGCCGGCTGGATTGGGGAGATTGCGCGCGGGGACCCGTTCTGGGCGCTGGTGGTTCTCTATGCCGCCACCGTCGTGACGACCGAGATGATCACCAACAACGCGGCGGGCGTGCTGATGTTCCCGATCGCCATGGCGGTGGCGCAGGATGGCAACGTGAGCTATCTGCCGTACGTCGTGTCGGTCATGGTCGGCGCTTCGGCGGGCTTCATTACGCCGATCGGCTACCAGACCAACCTGATGGTCTACGGCCCTGGCGGCTACCGCTGGGTCGACTACATCCGTTTCGGCACGCCGCTCAGCATCCTCGTCGGAATCGCCACGGTGTTGATCGTGCCGCAGGTGTGGCCGTTCTGATGCGGCGCTCGCAAATCCCGGTCGGACGAGCAAGAATCCGGGACTGGCCATGAAGGAACAGAGGAGCGCGCGCGGCGCCATCATGCTCATTCCCGTGATCCTCTCAGGTGGCTCAGGCACGCGGCTCTGGCCGTTGTCCCGGGAGCTGTACCCGAAGCAACTCCTGCCGCTGGTCGGCGAGCGGACGATGTTGCAGGAGACCGTGGCGCGACTCGACGGAATGGCGGGCGTCGCGGCTCCGATCGTCGTCTGCAACGAGAGCCATCGCTTCATGGTGGCTGAGCAGCTGCGCGAGACTGGCCGGCCGGCGCAGGCGATCGCGCTCGAGCCGGTGGG
>JAGOXN010000299.1 GCA_018059685.1 Steroidobacteraceae bacterium
GCGGGCGGCGGCGCCACGCATCGCGTCGAGGACTGGGGTCGCCGGCAGCTCGCCTTCCCGATCGCGAAGGTCCACAAGGCCCATTACGTGCTGATGAACATCGAGACGGACCAGAAGACGCTCGATGAACTCACCGGCGCGTTCCGCTTCAGCGACGCCGTCATCCGCCACCTCGTGGTCTCGATGCCGGCGGCCGTGACCGAGCCGTCGCCGATGGCGAAGTCGGACGAGGAGGGCGGTCGCGGCGAGGAAGCCGGCTCGCAGGAAGGCGCCGAGGAATCGGCAGCTGCGAACTGAGCGCTGCGCGCAATCACACGCATATCGACAGGGTGACCCATGGCACGTTTTTTCCGTCGCCGTAAGTTCTGCAAGTTCACGGCCGAAGGCATCGAGCGGATCGACTACAAGGATCTCGCGACGCTGAAGGGCTACATCAGCGAGACCGGCAAGATCGTGCCGAGCCGGATCACCGGCACGCGCTCGAACTACCAGCGCCAGCTGTCGCTCGCGATCAAGCGCGCGCGCTTCCTGGCCCTGCTGCCGTACACCGACCAGCACTGAGCTGGGCGCGGCGCCGGGCGGTGCGATCCGCCGGAGCCACGATGAACCGCTCGCTCGCCAGCTGGCTCGCCGGTAATCCGGTCGGGGCGGTGCTCACCACGGGGCTGCTCGGCCTGCTGCCGTTGCTCGGCCTCGGATTCGCGTTCTTCATGCCGGGAGCGGTTCCGGCGCTCGTGACGCTGGTGCGCGGGCCGCGCGCGGGTTTTGCAATCGCCGCGGGCGCGAGCCTGCTGCTCGCGGGCGTGATGTGGTCGATCGGGCGACCGCTGCCGGTGGGCCTCGTGTACGCTGCCTGGGTGCTCGGTCCGCCGCTCGCGCTTGCCGCGCTGCTCGCGCGCTCGGGGTCGCTCAGCCTGTGCCTGCAGGTCTCGGTGCTGGCCGGCGCGGCGCTGCTGCTGTACCTGCACGTGTCGCTCGGCGACCCGCAGGAGTTCTGGACCCCGTACGTGCAGGAACTGGTGAAGGAGATGCAGCGTCGGGGCCTGCCGATGGACCTGGAGCAGGACGGGCTGGTCGAGATGCTGTCGCGCAGCCTGTGGGGCTGGGTGACCGTGCTGACGGTGCTGCTCGCGATGTGCGCGCTGTTTCTCGCGCGCTGGTGGCAGGCGCTGTCCGGGTCGCCCGGAGCGTTCGGCACGGAATTCCAGCAGCTGCGCATCGGGGCGGTGCTCGGCGTCGCCGCGGCGCTCGCGATCGGCGTCTCGCTGCTCGTGGACCGGCCGCTCGCGGATGACCTCGCGCGCGTCTTCCTCGGTGCGCTGATGCTGGTCGGCCTCGCGGCCGCGCACCGCTTCAAGGCCATGGGACGCCTCGGCGGCGGCTGGCTGTGGTTCATGTACGCGCTGCTCGTGCTGGCCGCGCCGATCATGATCGCCGGCCTCGCGGGCTGGGGATTCGTGGACAACTGGATGCGCTCGCGACCCGCGGCGCAGAATGCGTGATCAACTGATCGGTTCGATCGAGGAGCCAACGATGGAAGTCATCCTGCTGCAGAAGGTCGCCAACCTCGGCAACATCGGCGACAAGGTCAAGGTCAAGCCGGGCTACGGCCGCAATTACCTGCTTCCGCAGGGCAAGGCGGCGATGGCGACGGCGGCCAACCTGGCGAAGTTCGAGGAGCGCCGCGCAGAGCTCGAGAAGCTCGCGGCCGACGACCTCGCGAGCGCCCGGCTGCGCGCGGGCCAGCTCGAGAACTACCGCCTGTCCATGGCGGCGAAGGTGGGCGGCGAGGGCAAGCTGTTCGGTTCGATCGGCACGGCCGACATCGCCGAGGCGTTGTCGAAGGCCGGCATCCGCATCGAGCGCAGCGAGGTCCGCCTGCACTCGGGGCCGATCCGCATCGTGGGCGAACACCACGTGAAGCTGCACCTGCATTCCGACGTCGTGATCGACCTGCCGGTCGACGTCGTCGCCGAGGAATAGACCGCACGCGGCGGGCGCCACCCATGGAGCACGAAGCGGCGAGCGCCGGGGTCCGCAAGCGGGTCCGCGCAGTGCCAGAGACGGACGCGCTGCGCGTGCCGCCGCATTCCGTCGAGGCCGAGCAGGCGGTGCTTGGCGGCCTCCTGCTCGACAACAGCACCTGGGACGCGATCGCCGACCGACTGCACGCCGAGGACTTCTACCGGCGCG
Source organism: Steroidobacteraceae bacterium (assembly GCA_018059685.1). Taxonomy (GTDB): domain Bacteria; phylum Pseudomonadota; class Gammaproteobacteria; order Steroidobacterales; family Steroidobacteraceae; genus RPQJ01. The sequence continues at coordinate 2,194 of JAGOXN010000299.1, forward strand.
ACCACCAGCAGATCTTCGCGGCCATCGCCGAGCTGTCGAGACGCAACGAGCCGAGCGATGCCGTCACGCTGGCGGAGTTCCTCGCCGCCAAGGGGCAGGGCGAGGAGACCGGCGGTCTCGCCTACCTCGCCGGCCTCGCGCGCGACACGCCGACCGCGGCGAACATCCGCGCCTATGCCGATATCGTTCGCGAGCGTTCGCTGCTGCGTCAGCTCATCCGCGTGAGCGGCGAGATCGCAGCGAGCGCCTACGAGAGCGAAGGGCGCACCGCGAAGGAACTGGTCGACGGCGCCGAGCAGCTCGTGTTCGCGATCGCCGAGCAGGGACGGCGCACGACGTCCGGCTTCGTGCCGCTGCGCGAGGTCCTCGGTGCGACGATCGATCGCCTCGACATGCTGCACCAGTCGCAGGGCCAGCTCACGGGCGTCAGCACCGGCTACGCCGACCTCGATCGGATGACGGCCGGGCTGCAGCCGGGTGACCTGATCATCGTGGCGGGCCGCCCCTCGATGGGCAAGACGACGCTCGCGCTCAACATCGCCGAGAACGCCGCGATCGCCGCCAGCACGGCGGTGGCGGTGTTCTCCATGGAAATGTCGCGCGAGCAGCTCTCGATGCGCATGATCTCGTCGCTCGGGCGCGTGGACCAGAGCCATCTGCGCACCGGCAACTTCGGCGACGAGGACTGGGCGCGCATCAACAGCGCCATTGCGCAGATGAAGTCGGCGCCCATCTACATCGACGACAGCGCCGCGCTCACCCCGACGGAGGTCCGCGCCCGCGCGCGGCGCCTCACCCGCGAACAGCCCCTCGGCCTGATCGTAATCGACTACCTGCAGCTCATGCAGGTGCCGGGCACCAAGGAAAACCGCGCAACCGAGATCTCGGAGATCTCGCGCTCGCTCAAGGCGCTCGCGAAGGAACTCAAGGTGCCCGTGATCGCGCTCTCGCAGTTGAATCGCAGCGTCGAGCAACGCACGGACAAGAAGCCGGTGATGTCGGACCTTCGTGAGAGTGGAGCCCTGGAACAGGACGCCGACCTGATCATGATGATCTACCGCGAGGAGGTCTACGAGCCGGACACCCCCCGCAAGGGCATCGCCGACATCATCATCGCCAAGCAGCGCAACGGACCCACGGGCGAAGTGCACCTCACCTTCCTCGGCAAGTACACCCGCTTCGAGAACCTCGCGGCGGGTGACTACGATTACGGCACCTGAACCCGGGCATGGACTCGAGCCGCCGGTGAAATCGCTGATCCGCGCCATCGTCGATTCCGCCGCGCTCAGGCACAACCTGGCACGGGTGCGCACGACCGCACCCGGCTCGGGCGTCATGGCCGTCATCAAGGCCAATGCCTATGGCCATGGACTCGTCCCGGCGGCCAAGGCCATGGCCGAAAGCGACGGCTTCGCGGTCGCGCGGCTCGAGGAGGGTCTCGCGCTGCGCCGCGCCGGCCTCGCCAATCGCATCCTGCTGCTCGAGGGTGCGTGCGGCGCCGAACAGCTCGCACTCGCCGCACAGCAGGATTTCGACCTCATGGTGCACAGCATCGAGCAGATCGAGATGCTCGAGGGCCGGGCCGGCAGCGATGTCGTCCGGGCGTGGATCAAGGTCGACACCGGCATGAATCGCCTGGGCTTCCGCGTGGAGGAGTTCGCGGCGGCTCACCGTCGGCT
>JAGOXN010000300.1 GCA_018059685.1 Steroidobacteraceae bacterium
CTCGTCGCACGCTCCCGGGACCCGAGTCCGGAAGGGTTGCGTCACATCGAGTCGCTGGTGATCCTGCCGTCGGCCGACCTCGGTGCAATCGCCGTGCGTCACGCGCGCAGGGCGCCGCGCACGCTGCGCGCGGTGCTGCGCATCATGGGCGCGACGAATGGCGAAGGGTCGGAGCTGCTCAGCTACCTGCTGTTCGAGTCCGGCTACACCCGCGAGCTGATCGCGCTCGGTTACGCCGACGCAATGGCCCGCCGTGACGAGGTCGCCGCGTTTCTCGATTCCGCCGTGCGGGCGGGACCGGGCGCCGGTGACTGCGAGTCTTCGTTGCGGCGAGCGTAACGCGCCTGCCGCGTTCAGGCCGCGACCTTCTCGGCGGGGACGGACGAGCGGATCAGGTGATCGAACGCGCCGAGCGCGGCCTTCGAGCCTTCGCCCATGGCGATCACGATCTGCTTGTACGGTACCGTCGTGACGTCGCCCGCGGCGAATACGCCCGGCAGCGAGGTCTGTCCGCGGGCGTCGACCTCGATCTCGCCGCGGGGGCTCAGCGCGACCGTGCCTTCGAGCCATTCCGTGTTGGGCAGCAGGCCGATCTGTACGAAGACGCCTTCGAGCTCGAGCCGGTGTGCTTCCCCGGTGCCGCGGTCGCGATAGCTGAGCCCGGTTACCTTGCCGCCCGCGCCGTGGACCTCGGTGGTCTGGGCGGAGACGACGATGCGCACGTTCGGCAGGCTGCGCAACTTGCGCTGCAGCACCTCGTCGGCCCGCAGGCGCGTGTCGAACTCGATCAACGTCACGTGCGACACGAGGCCGGCGAGGTCGATCGCGGCCTCGACGCCCGAATTGCCGCCGCCGATCACGGCGACGCGCTTGCCCTTGAAGAGCGGTCCGTCGCAATGCGGGCAGTAGGCCACGCCGCGGCCGCGATATTCGCGCTCGCCCGGCACGTTCATCTCGCGCCAGCGGGCGCCCGTCGCGAGGATCACCGCACGGGAGCGCAGGCTCGCGCCGCTCGCGAGCTGCACGGTCAGCAGGCCATCGTCGCCGGCGGGTCGCAGTGTCTCGGCTCGCTGCAGGTTCATCACGTCGACGTCGTAGGCGCGGACGTGGTTTTCGAGCGCCGCGGCGAGCTTCGGTCCCTCGGTCTCCGGGATCGAAATGAAGTTCTCGATGGCCAGGGTGTCGAGCACCTGGCCGCCGAAGCGCTCGGCAACCACGCCCGTACGGATGCCCTTGCGCGCGGCATAGATCGCGGCGGAGGCACCGGCCGGACCGCCGCCCACGACCAGCACGTCAAACGGCGTCCTTGTGGCGAGCTCTGCGGCCCGGCGGGCGCCCGTATTCACGTCCAGCTTCGCGAGGATCTCGTCCACCGTCATGCGGCCCTGCGCGAAGGGCTGGCCGTTCAGGTACACCGCGGGCACGGCCATGATCTGCTTCGCCTCGACCTCGGCCTGGAACAGCGCCCCGTCGATCATCGTGGCACGCACCCGCGGATTCAGCACGGCCATCAGGTTCAGCGCCTGCACGACCTCGGGGCAGTTCTGGCAGGTGAGCGAAATGAACACCTCGAAGTCGTAGGTGCCGTCGAGGGTTTTCACCTGTTCGATGACGGCATCGTCGATCTTTGGCGGGTGACCGCCGGTCTGCAACAGCGCCAGGACCAGCGAGGTGAATTCGTGCCCCATGGGTACTCCGGCGAAGCGGATTCCCGGTTGTGCACCCGCGCGGCCCACGCTGAACGACGGCGAGCGACTCGTTGGGTCGCTTCCCGGATCACGGGCCCGCAGCGTGATCTGCGGCGACAGGGAGGCGAGGTCGTCGAGCAGCGCCCGCATCTCGCGAGCGGCATCGCTGTCGTCGAGCGTCGCGACGATCTCGACTGGCTGGGTGATGCGGGCGAGGTGGCCCGCGATCTGTTCCTTCAGGGTCGTGTCGAGCATGGGGCACTTTCCTTGGTTCACCCTGCCCCCGCCGGGGCGGGGGCAGGGGGGCTGGAGAATCGACCGTGCGTGGCTCAGATCTTGCCGACGAGGTCGAGTGACGGGGCGAGCGTCTTCTGGCCGGGCGTCCACTTGGCGGGGCACACCTCACCCGGGTGCGCGGCGACGTACTGTGCGGCCTGCACCTTGCGGAGGAGCTCCCTCGCGTCGCGGCCGATGCCGAGGTCGTGGATCTCGGCGACCTTGATCACGCCCTCGGGGTTCACGACGAAGGTGCCGCGCAGCGCGAGGCCCTCGTCCTCGATGAGGACGCCGAAGTTCCGGGTGATCGCATGCGTGGGATCGCCGATCATCGGGTACCCGATCCTGCGGATCGTCTCCGAAGTGTCGTGCCAGGCCTTGTGGGTGAAGTGCGTGTCGGTGGACACGCTGTAGACCTCCACGCCGAGCTTCTCGAACTGCGCGTACTGGTCGGCGAGGTCTCCGAGCTCGGTCGGGCAGACGAACGTGAAGTCGGCAGGGTAGAAGAAGAACACCGACCACTGCCCCTTCAGGTCCGCGTCCGTGACCTGCACGAATTCCCCGTTGTGGAAAGCGGTCGCCTTGAAGGGTTTGACGGTGGTATTGATCAGCGAGCTCATCGGCATGACTCCATGTGCGAGAGGCACCGGTACGGCCTCGATGGGCAGGCACGATACGGGGCCGTGCCTGTTCGATCCAATCGATTGATTGCCTGATTGCAATAGGTGTCGACTATCGAACGGCCCCTGCGACGCCGGGGCGCCCCGGCCGGCAGCGCGGCCTCGACGGGCGCGACCGGTACAATTCCGCGGGTGCGCGTGATTCCTGTCGTCCTCCATATCCTCCTGGTGCTCGTTGCGGGCCACACCCCGGCCGACGCGGCTACGCCGCTCACCCGGAACGAGCAGGCGGTCATCAATTTCGGCTTCGCGACGCAGCTCGGCTCCGGCATCTACTCGATGTCCGGACGCACGCTGCAGGTGTATCGCTTCCCTTTCGGCTACAGGTTCCCAGGCGATTCGCAGTCGCGCTCGAGAGTGCGCCTGACGCTCCCGGTCACGATAGGATTCATCGACTTCAAACCGGGTGACGTCGTCGAGAGCGGACTGCCGGAGGGCCTCGATGCCGTGAGCTTCGTGCCCGGAATTGCGGTCGACGTCATGGCTCGGGACGACTGGCAACTCGAGCCTTTCGTTGAGGCAGGCCTTGCGCGGGACCAGTCGGGCGAGATGGACCAGCGCGTCTACTCACTGGGACTTCGCAGTCGATACGACATCGAACGTGGCGCGGTCGGCTGGCAGCTCTACAGCGAGGTCGTGCACGTCGCGGTGGAGCAGGTATCGACCGAGGGCACGGACGATTTCACCCGCCTCAGGCTGGGAGCGACCGCTCGGCGTCCATTCCGGGTCGAGGGTGACGGGCGGCGTCCCGACTTCCTTGTCTATGGCCTGCTCGAAGGATTCACGGACACGCCGCGGGGGCCCGCTGATGGTGGCGATGGTGACCTGCCCGTCCAGGCCGAATTCGGCATGACCTTCGGCGCGACGGAAACCCTGCGCCTCTGGGGCCTGCCGCTGCCGCGCATCGGCATCGGTTATCGTTTCGGCGAGGGATTGTCCGTCGTCCGGATCGTGTTCGGCTCGCCGTACTGAAAGCGCCTGATGGAGACTGCCCGATGCCACTCCTGTACCTCGTCATCGCCATCCTCGCCGAAGTCGTCGGTACGACGGCGCTCAAGGCCTCGAACGGTTTTACCGCCTGGGGGCCGAGCCTCGTCGTCGTGCTGGCCTACGGTGCCTCGTTCTATTTTCTCGCGCTGGCGCTGCGGACGATTCCCGTCGGTGTCGCATATGCGATCTGGTCCGGCGTCGGTATCGTGCTGATCGGCGTGATCGGCTGGTTCG
>JAGOXN010000301.1 GCA_018059685.1 Steroidobacteraceae bacterium
TGCAGGACGGGACGGGGGCGCAGGAGGCTTACCTGGAGGCGGTGAGCGAGGGGACGGGGGAGGGGAGGAAGAAGGAGTTGGAGGAGGGGTTGAGGAGGTACTGCGGGATGGATGTTGGGGGGATGGTGGGATTGGCGGGGTTCCTCGCCGGCACCCGTGAGGATGTCCGGGGTTCTGTGTATAGGTGTCCCTGCCGACCGAGAACTGAGCCGCGTTTAGCGGGCCTGCCGAACGAAAATTGAGCCGGGTGTTCGACCTACCCTGCTGCCTTTTTTTGCTGTGGGTACGAGAGGGGGTGGTCACCATGGAAATGATCTGCAGGATCCGGCGGATGCACCGTCGGGACAGGAAGTCGGTGCGCGAGATTGCGAGGGCCACGGGGTTGTCGCGCAACACGGCGGCGAAGTGGTTGGGCGAGACGGCGCCGCAGGCGCCGAAGTACGGACGACGAGCGCAGCCCACGAAGCTTGAGCCGTTTCACGACGCATCGTGCGCGCTCTGACGGCGGACGCGCGCCGTCCGAAGCGCGAGCGGCGCACGGCGCTGGCACCGTTGAGCGAGTTGCGCTCGCAGGGCTGCGCGGGCGGCTACCGCCGGCTGACGAACTTCGTGCGCGCGTAGCGCGAGCGCGAAGGGGCAGCGAGCGCGCGGACGTTCCTGCCGCTGGCGGTGGCGCTGGGTGACGCGTACCACTTCGACTGGAGCGAGGAGAACCTAGTGGTGGGCGGAATCCACGGGAAATGTGTCGGCACCAGTGTGGAGCGATTCGTCCCGGACGCGGCCAGAGCGACGGCCGCCACCAACGCGCTCGACCAAGGCGCCGACATCGTCAAGGTGCAGGCATGGCTGGGCCACGCGAATGTGAGCACCACGCGCATCTACGACCACCACAAGACCCGCCCAAACGACTCACCGACGTTCAACCTGAGCTATTGACCAGTCAGGTCGGAATGGATTGGCACCTCGATACAGATTGCATAATTCATGAATATTCGTGTAATATTTCCAAATGGAACGAAATAAGCGGCTTAAGTTCGTCGAGCTTGCGGACAAGAGAGTCAATAGAGCCATCAAGGATCTGAGACTTATCGGAAATCTGTCAAATCGTGCGGCATATGAGTACAGCGATAAAGACGTGAAAGCGATCATTCGTGCGCTGCAGAGAGAAGTCGACGCCATCCGTTCCCGCTTCGGGGGGCCGGGTGAGGCGGGCGACAGCGAATTCAGGCTCGAGGTGTAACAGACCCGGTTCGGCGCCGGAACGCCCCGCAGGGAAGCAGTCAACGGTGAAGGTATGTGGTTCTTCAGGAAGAAGCGACAGGGCGAGAAAATACGGAACCCCATCCAAGGGGAATTTTTCGCTACGGACGCCATTGAGGGCCCAGCGCAGGCGCTGATCCGCGAGAGCATTCAGAACTCCCTCGACGCGAGCACCGGCCCCGGGCCCGTCCAGGTCAGGATCATGCTGGCTACCGGCGACAGTTCGTTGCCGGCAGAGCAGGTACACGAGATCCTGGACGGAGCATGGCCACACTATGCTGCACCCGGCAACGGGCTTCGCGATGCGCCCCGACAGGATTCGCCGTGTCCGTATCTCGTGGTCGAGGATTTCGGCACCAAGGGGCTGACCGGAGATCCGTCGCAATCAGATCCGGAACCGGGCTCGGTCAACCCTTTCTTCCTGTTCTTCCGTGCGGAAGGCCTTTCGGCGAAGACCGGCACTGAGCTTGGACGCTGGGGCGTCGGAAAGTTCGTCTTTCCGCGATCAAGTCAAGTGAGTACACACTTTGGAGTGACCGTGCGCCAGGATGATCAGCGGCGCCTCCTCCTCGGGGCCATTACGCTCAAGGCGCATCGAATCGCGGGTGAGCATGAAACCTACACGCCGGACGGGCTGTACGGCCGACTGGTGGGCGAAGACTTTGTGCTGCCGATCGAGGATGCCGCGGCGATTGACCGCTTCTGCACCCTTTTCCGCGTCTATCGCACTACGGAACCCGGGTTGTCGGTAGTGGTGCCTTTTGTCGATCCCGAGATTACTTTCGAGCGGTTACTGCTGGCAGCCGTCAAAGACTACTTTCTGCCAATCCTTCATGGCCGCCTCGCGATCACCATCGAGGCTAACGACGAGCAGGTCACTCTCAACGCGCATTCGCTGAATGACGCCATCACCAAGTACGCGGATGCGCTCGGCTCAGCCGTGCGGGGACACGTGGCCCTCGCCCACTGGGCCACAGACCTTGCCGACAGTGATCGTATTGTCCTGTCCCCTCCGGATGCCGCGCGTGCAGCGCGCTGGTCTGATGCCCTTGTGCCAGAGACCGCACTGACCGTGCTCCGAGAACGGCTGGAAGCCCGCAAGCCGGTGGCCGTGCGTATGCCAGTAACAGTGCGATCCAAGAAGAACGGTGCTAAGGAATCGTTCTTCGATCTCTACCTCGTTCCAGACAAGGCCAGCGATGGGCGCCCTCTGTTCGTACGCGAGGGCATCATCATTGCAGACGTACGCGGCGCACGAGCGCGCGAGATTCACTCTCTGGTGGTGATCGAGGACCGACCTCTGGCCGCGCTGCTCGGTGACTCCGAGAATCCGGCCCATACACAATGGCAGAAGGACAGCTCGAACTTCCGCGGTCTGTATACGTACGGCCCCGGGCTGATCGAATTTGTCACGCACAGCGTTGGCGAACTGCTTGCCATCATCACCCGCAGCAGTGAAGAGGCCGATCCATCATTGACGGTCGACTTCTTCTCCATTGAGCCACCGGAGAATGGCGACGATGGCGTGGATACTGAGCGAAAGTCACAACGGCCGCAGAAGGGCGAAAGGACGGGTGAGCAGCCTGTCGAGGTGGAGGCGCGCCCGCCCCGGATCCTGATTCGTCGTAGCAGTGGTGGGTTTACGGTCCTGCCGGGGGCGGCTCCTCCTCCCCCGCCATTCCTGGTCGAGCTGCGCTGCGCCTACGACATCCGCAGCGGCAACGCGTTGAAGAAGTGGGACCCAGCGGACTTCGAGATCGGCTCCGCGCGGATTCCGGTCACCTGTGAGGGGGCAGTCGCCCTGAAGCAGGCACGAGGCAATTGGCTGTTGCTGCAGGTGAATGGGCCTGAATTCCGCGTCTCCGTTACGGGCTTTGACTTGGCCCGCGACGTTTATGTACGCGCCGATGTGAGAGAACCTTCCAATGCCGATTCGCAGAATTAACTTCACCGAGCGGCAGCGGATTCGCCGGGACGACGTAAACATCATCCTGCGTCGCGACGATCGCGGCGCGATCCACTTCGACATGTCGCTTGATCTGTCGTCCTACCGGTTCGCGCCGGACGCACGATTGTTTGTCGAGGCCTATCGCCAGACCACGCTGATGCGCTTTGATTTCGGCACCACATCTGTTCAGGCGCCGCCTGTCGACCGTTACCTCGCCGATTTCGAAAGCGAGGCGGAGGTCATGTTTCGTGTACGGGTTACCGCGGTATCGGCACGACCAGGCGTGCTGCTCGGCGAAGCCGACCAGCTCCGGCCGCGCAATCCCGATGACGAGCCGGATAAACGCATCTCACTTCTGCCACCCGTGCCGGACGAGTTGGGCGAGGAGATCTGGCGCGTTGATTTCGAGCCGACGCCGATCCTGCTGGTGAACCGGCACCTTCCGGACTGGAAACAGACCGTGCGATCAGAAGCGTTTCGCGCGTTCGTTTACCCGGCTGCGTTCAAGGAGATCATTCGCCGGATCCTGTTCCTTGAGAGCATTTCAGGCCCGCGGCCGGACCCGGCGTAGGCAGAGAAACATCGATGCGGTACAAGGTGAGCGGCAGCGCCGATATGACCGACCCAGCATTGGTGCGAGCGGTAGCGAGCCCGCTTGA
>JAGOXN010000302.1 GCA_018059685.1 Steroidobacteraceae bacterium
TGCGGTCGGGATCGTGGGCATCGTCGCAGATGTCGCAGTACTCCGCTTTGAGCCGCTTGATCGACTCGATGTCCTGCAACTCGACGATTCGCCGCTCGAGTTCCTTCGGGTCCATGGGCCATGCCTCTGCGCCCTGCCGTGCACTCGTCCCGGCCATCGAGTCGAGCGCCGCGGGCCTCGTGCGATGGTGATTCCGCTCGGGACGCGCTGTCAATCGCGCCCCAATGCGGTGGGACCGTCCGCGCCTCGCCGGCGCAGAGGATCGTCTCTTCGGACGACGAACCCGTACGGTCCGGCATCTATGATCGGAGCTGATGGATTGGTACGGGTGCGTCGATGGCACGGCGGGGAGGTATCTCCTGTGACGGCTTTCAATTGGCCAGTCACGGCGTGAGCGACCGGACATGAGTTCGGCGGCCGGCTGGACGCTGCTGGCCTTCGGCGCCTTCGGCGCAATCTGCGCCGGCACCGGCGTGCGACGCTGGTCGCGCCAGGACGCGGTGGCGATGTGGTGGTTCGCGTTCGGCCTGATCGGTACCGAACTCGTGGTGCCGATGATGGTCCTCGGTGTGGCCGGCGGTACGCTGCTGATCTGGCTCGGTGCGCTCGACACGGGCCCCGGGCGTGTGGGCCTGGCACTCACGCTGTTCGCTGTTGCGGCGATGGCGATCTCGCACCGCCGCGCCTGGCGCGACGGCCCGCCGCTGGAAGGCGTACTGCAGGACGCGCTCGGCGCCGACTACCGCAAGCGCATTCTGCCGGAGCGCGCGGCCACGCTGCGCACTCGAGTCGCCATCGGCGAATGGGCGCGGCCGCTGCACTTCAAGCGCAGCGGCATCACGACGGTCCACGACATCGCCTACGGCGAGCACGGCGTCTTCAATCATCTCGACGTCGTCCGGCCTGCCGGGCCGATCGTGCCAGGACGCCCGGTGCTGCTGCACATTCACGGCGGCGCGTGGGTGTTTGGCGAAAAGCACAAGGAAGCACTGCCGCTGATCCGCCACCTTGCGCAACGCGGCTGGGTGGTGGCCACCATCAACTACCGCCTGAGTCCGGCCGCCAGGTGGCCGGCGCACATCGTCGATGCCAAGCGCGCGCTGGCCTGGGTGCGCGAGCACATCGCCGAGCACGGCGGGGATCCGGCCTTCGTTGCGGTCACCGGCGGCTCGGCCGGCGGACACCTGACGAGCCTCGTTGCCCTCACATCCAACGAGCCCGCGTTCCAGCCGGGTTTCGAGCACGTCGATACGACCGTGCAGGCCGCGGTGCCGTACTACGGGAAGTACGACTTCATCGACCGATACGGCCTCGTCAAGGGCTCGCACGGGTTCACCGAGTTCATCACGGACAAGGTGATGCCATGTTCACCCCCCGAGGATCCGGCGTTGTGGGACGCCGCCTCGCCCGCACAGCAGGTGCGAGCCGACGCGCCGCCGTTCTTCGTGCTGCAGGGCACGTACGACACGCTTATCTTCGTGCAGGAGGCGCGCGCCTTCGTCCGCAGGCTGCGTGCCGTGTCGCGGCAGCCGGTGGCGTATGCCGAGTTCCAGGGCGCGCAACACGCGTTCGATGCGTTGCACTCGATCCGCACCGAGTTTGCGGTCGACGCCGTGCACCGCTTTCTCGAGGTCTGCTACAGCGATTATCTGCGCGGCCGCGCGTGATCACGCGCGCAGGGGACCGGACGCGGGCGCTACGCGCTCGCGCAGATACTGCATGATTCGGCGGGCGGCAGCGGGGGGTGCGGGGCGGTGATGGTTGCCGTTGGCTCACGCGAGGCATACCCTCCCTGACCACGCGGGCCACTCCATCAGGAGAATCCTCTTGATCGACTTTGCCGGAAAGATCGTGCTCGTCACGGGCGGCGGCGTGGGCATCGGTCGTGCCACGTGCGAGGCCTTTGCACGGGCTGGAGCCACCGTCGTCACGATCGAGAAGGATGCCGCCCGTGCCGCCGCTGTCCGTGCCGCGCTGGGCGACGGCCATGTCGTCGTCGAAGGCGACGTCACCGTGCAGGTCGACGTCGACTCGCTGGCAAGCACGATCGCCGGGCGCTTCGGCGGACTCGACGTGCTGGTCAACAACGTCGGCGACTTCCTGATGATCGTGAAGCGCTTCGAGGATCACACCGACGAGGACATCGAGCGCCTCTACGCGACCAACCTGCGGCAGATCTTCTCGGTGACGCGGGCGATGATCCCGCTGATCCGCAAGCGCGGACCGGGCGGCAGCATCATCAGCGTTTCCTCGATCGAAGGCTTCCGTGGCATCCCGTTCAACAGCGTCTATTCGGCGTTCAAGACCGGGATCACCGGCTTCACGCGGAGCCTCGCACTCGATCTAGCGCCCGAGGGCATCCGCGTCAACCTGATCGCGCCTGAAACCACTGACACGCCACAGGTGCCGATCAGCCAGTTCGTCAAGCCGGAGTACAGGGATTCGATCAGGCAGTGGATCCCGCTCGGCCGCTTCGGCACGCCACAGGACATGGCGGGCGGCATCCTCTTCCTCGCCAGCCCGCTCGCCGCGTGGATGACGGGCGCCGCGCTCAACGTGGACGGCGGCGCGCTGGCGGCGGCCGGCTGGTACCGAACTGCCGAGGGCAAGTGGACCAACGTGCCGGTGATCCCCACCGACGGACTCATTTTCTGATCAACACGATTCAGGCAAGGGCAACCAACCCATGAAGATCCTCGTCGTCGGCGGCGCCGGCATGATCGGCGGCCACGCCGCGCTCCATCTGAAGTCGAAGGGCCATGACGTGAGCATCGGCGGCCGCACGCCGCCGGCCGCCGGCACGCCACTCGGCGGGTTGCCCTTCGTCAGGATCGATTACATCAACGACGTGTCCTTCCCGGCGGGCTTCGATGCGCTCGTCTTCTGCGCCGGTCACGACGTCCGTCACCTTCCGAAGGGCGAGGACAACGAGACCTACTGGAAGAAAGTGAACTCGATCGCGGTGCCGCGCTTTTTCGGCCTCGCCAGGGAGGCGGGTGTAAAGGTCGCGGTCAATGTCGGCAGCTTCTATCCGCAGGCCGCACCGCATCTCGTCGCCCGTAACCGCTATGTCGAATCGCGCAAGGACAGCTGCGATGGCGTCCGCGCCTTGAACGCTCCGGGATTCAGGACGCTCAGCGTCAATGCGCCCTTCGTCGTCGGCACCGTGCCGGGCCTCGTCGTACCGATGTTCGTCGCCTATACGAAGTATGCGCAGGGCAAGTACGCGCCGATGCCCGAATTCGCGCCCGGCGGCGGTGTCAATTTTATCTCCACACGGTCGCTGGCCGAGGCGGTCGAAGGTGCGCTGGAGCGCGGCGAGGGCGGCAAGGCCTATCTCGTCGGCGACGAGAATCTCTCCTACCAGCGCTACTTCGGCCTGTTCTTCCAGGCGGCCGGCCGCGAGGTGCCGCCGGTGCTCGACCAGGAGCATCCGATGCTGCCGGACACGGCGATCTTCGCCGGCCGCGGCAACGACTTGTTCTATGAACCCGATGCGGCCGAGACTGCACTGCTCGGTTATCGCCGCAACGACATCCGGCACGCGGTCAACGAGATCGTCGCCCAGTACAAGGACCTGTGAAGCGCAATGGCTCGATGACACAGGCTCCCGGCTCGGCGACCCGCCTCACGCCGCGCCGTGCGGCGATCTGCCGCGCACGATCAGGCAGCACGGCATCGAGCCGCAGCGTTGCGAACTGGCCGGTGGATTTCCTATCCTGCAGCCACCTTGACGACGGACGCACCCTGGCGCCGCGTCGCTGAATGGACGAATCCCGTGAGTGACGTCGACCGAGAGTCGGACCGAGTGCTGCTCCAGGCCTGGGAGGACTTCTGCGACCGGCTGAAAG
>JAGOXN010000303.1 GCA_018059685.1 Steroidobacteraceae bacterium
TCCGCCTCTGTGAGTCCATCGGCCTGTTCGGACTCGGACGCACGCTGATCGTCACGGATGCCGGACTCGTCCAGCTCGGGCTCGTCGAACCGCTGCGGCAGTCGCTCGTCGCGCAGGGCGTCGACGTCCTCGTGTACGACGGTATCACGCCCGATCCCACCTACGAGGTGCTCGAACGCGGACATGAGGCGGCGCAGGCGCACCGTTGTGACTCGATCCTCGCGGTCGGAGGCGGCTCCGTCATCGATGCCGCCAAGGTCATCGACGCGATGATGGTGAGCGGCAAGACGCCTGCGAAGCTCGTCGGGCTGCTCAAAGTGGGCAAGCCGATGCTGCCGCTCTTCGCGGTTCCGACGACGGCGGGCACGGGCTCCGAGGTGACGGTCGCCGCGGTGGTGACCGATCCGGTGAAGCACGAGAAGGCCGCCGTCATCGACCCGAAACTCGTGCCTTCGGCGACGGCGCTCGATCCGCTCATGATGCGGGGCATGCCGAAGGCGATCACGGCGGCGACCGGCATGGACGCGATGACCCATGCGGTCGAGGCCTACACGAACCGCTGGCCCCACCCCGACACGGCCTTCTATGCGATCTCGGCCGTGAGGATGATCTTCACGAACCTGCCGCGCGCCTGCGCGAACGGCGAGGATCTCGAGGCGCGCGAGTCGATGGCGGTCGCGGCGAACTACGCTGGACTCGCGTTCACCAAGGCCTACGTCGGCTACGTCCACGCGTTCTCGCACCAGATCGGCGGCCGTTACGGCGTTCCGCACGGGCAGGCGAACGCGATCCTGCTGCCGTACGTGCTCGATTTCCTGAAGGATGCGCCGCGCGCGAGGCGACGACTCGCCGACCTCGCCGTGGCGATCGGGGCGGGTCGCGCATCCGAATCGCAGCCTGTGCTCGCGCAGCGATTCGTCGACCGCATCCGCGAGCTGAACCGCACCATAGGCATTCCCGACAAGCTCCAGGCGCTGCAGGGGCCCGACATCGGCGGGCTGGCGCGTGCGGCCATGGTCGAGGCCCATCGCGACTACCCGGTGCCAAAGTACATGAGCGTCGTCGAGGCCGAGGCACTGATGCAGATGTGCAGGGCCTGAACGGCCCGCATCACCGGAAATTCGCGCGCCGCTCGATCTCCGCCTCGACCTCGCGCAGGATCTGCATGAAGGCCTCGGCCGCGGGCGAAGGTGTGCGGCTCTTCAGGCGGATGATCCCGTAACCGGTCGTCAGCCACGGCAGGTCCAGGTCGAGCGGGACCAGCTGGCCGCGGGCCACGGCGTGCTCAATCTGCGTCGGAGCCGCGGCGCCGATCGCGTCGCTTTCCATGACGATCCGCTGTGCGAGCGCAAACGACCCGACCCGGATTTCGGCTGCGACCGTGCCCTCCGGCAGATACGATCGCAGTCCCTGCTTGTCCTTTGTGCCGAGTGCCGCCAGGCGATCCGGCAACGCGCTCGCGACCAGCGGGTAGCGTCGCACTTCCTCGAGCGTCAGCACGGCCTGCCCGAGCAGCGGGTGCCCCGCGCGACAAAACAGGTTCCCGCGATGCCGTGGCAACGCTTCGACGGAAAAGCGATCGTCGTTCCGCGCCACCTCGGCATCCGCCACCACCAGGTCGAATTCCCCGGACGTGACCCTGCGGATGAGTTCCGGCCAGTCCGTGACCGCCAGGTCCGCCATCAGGCCCGGATGGCGTCGGAGCAGCCGGCCAACCGCCGTGCCTACGGACAGGTCGGCGGGATAGACGCCGGCACCGATCCGCAGCAACCCGACCTCGAGCTCGACCATCTGCCGCACGTCCTGTTCGATGCTTCGTGCCTGGTTCAGCAGCAGCTGTGCGCGCTCGAGCAGTCGCTCGCCGACCGGGGTCGGTTCCACCCGGCTCCGGTCGCGATCGAAGAGCCGCGCACCGAGCGAACTCTCCAGGGACTGCAGGCTGCGAGTGAGGGCGGGCTGCGTGAGTCCGACCGCTTCCGCGGCTCGCGCGAAACTGCGGTACTGGTCCAGCGCGAGGATGTACCGGAGCTGACGGAGATCCAGGTTCATGAGCGGAAATTATCAAAGCGCGGACCACAATGCATTGGACTTAGTCAAACCCGCGGGCTTAACGTTCCTGCCCCGGCCTAGAACCGGGACCGGAAAACCAACGCACGGGGGTGGTCGCCATGAACGCGCTGAAAGGATTGCTTGCTGTCGTGTGCCTGTCCGCGGGTCTCGCAGGGTTGCCGGCATCCGCCGTTGCACAGACGAAGAGGCCCAACATCCTGGTCATCTGGGGCGATGACATCGGCCAGTTCAACATCAGCGCCTACAACCACGGGATGATGGGTTACAAGACACCCAACATCGACAGCATCGCCCGCGACGGCGCGATGTTCACCGACTGGTATGGGCAGCAGAGCTGCACGGCGGGTCGTGCCGCGTTCATCACCGGCCAGTCGCCGATCCGCACGGGTCTCACCAAGGTCGGCCTGCCCGGTGCACCCGAGGGCATGAAGGCGGAGGACCCGACGATCGCCACGCTGCTCAAGGCGCAGGGCTACGTCACCGGCCAGTTCGGCAAGAACCATCTGGGTGACCGCGACGAGATGCTGCCGACGGCCCACGGCTTCGACGAGTTTTTCGGCAACCTCTATCACCTGAACGCCGAGGAAGAGCCCGAGTACCCGGACTACCCGCAGAATCCGGAGTTCAAGAAGAAGTTCGGCCCCCGCGGCGTGATCCACAGCTACGCGGACGGCCGCATCACGGACACCGGGCCGCTGACCCGCAAGCGCATGGAGACCGTGGACGGGGAGGTGACGGCCGAGGCGCTGCGCTTCATGTCGGACGCGGCGAAGAGCGGCAAGCCGTTCTTCCTGTGGTGGAACTCGACGCGCATGCACATCTTCACGCACCTGAAGGCCGAGTCCGACGGCAAGACGGGACAGGGCATCTATGCCGACGGCATGGTCGAGCACGACGGTCACGTCGGCCAGTTGCTTGCGAAGTTGAAAGAGCTCGGGCTCGACGAGAACACCATCGTCATGTACTCGACCGACAACGGCGCCGAGAGCTTCACCTGGCCGGACGGCGGCACCACCATGTTCCGCGGCGAGAAGAACACGAACTGGGAAGGCGGCTACCGCGTGCCGACGATGATTCGCTGGCCCGGGGTCATCAAGCCGGGCACGGTGGTCAACGACATTGGCGCGCACGAGGACATGCTGCTCACGTTCGTCAACGCGGCAGGTGGCAAGGACGTGGCGGCGAGCCTTGCGAAGGGCGCGTCGGTCGGCGGGCGCAACTACAAGGTGCACCTCGACGGCTACGACCTCGCTCCCGCACTGCGCGGGCAGGGCGCATGGCCCCGCAAGGAGTTCATCTACTGGACCGACGACGGCTCGGTTGCCGCGCTGCGCCACGGTGACTTCAAGATCACCTTCCTCGAGCAGGACGCGCACGGCCTGCGCGTGTGGCTGGACCCGTTCAACGAGCTGCGCGCACCGCTCCTCACCAACCTGCGCATGGATCCGTTCGAGCGCGCCGAGCACGAGAACGCCATGGGCTACCAGCGCTGGTTCGTCGAGCACATGTGGATCTTCGCGCCGGCGAGTGCCTATGTCGCGGACTGGCTGCAGAGCTTCCGTGAGTTTCCGCCGCGCCAGAAGCCCGGCAGCTTCAACCTCGACCGGGTGATGGAGGCCGTCACCGACGGCAGCAAGCAGTAGCGCGACGGGCTTCGCAATGTTCCTCGGCGCCCGTGGCGGGGCCGCCTGCACCCAACCACCCCGCAGGTCGGTTCTGCCACGGCGCGCCGTTCAGGTGGGTACAGGCAACGTGCCGGCGCGAGTGCTC
>JAGOXN010000304.1 GCA_018059685.1 Steroidobacteraceae bacterium
GTCACGCAGGCCGAACTGAGGCAACACGCGAAGATGAGCAACGGAGTGCGCACGGCGAAATTCCTTGCAGGGACTCGCCGCGGGCATCCGGGTCGGCGACGGCCGCGAAGTGTACCCGAACTGGCATGCCCGCCTCGCAGCGAAGTACGCAGGCCGCGTGGATCGAGCCGACGGGTCTCGCGGCTCGTCTCGGCCGGTCAACCGGTGCGGTGCATCGGCTCCGCCGCCCGCCTGAGGTGCGAGGCGGCATGAAGACTCGCTGTACGGTTGATCAGGTCACTTCGGGTACTGGATGTGCACCCCGCCGATCGCCCCGTTGAACTTGAACGGCTTGCGGTCGAAATACGCTTCCGACACCGGCGAATAGCTGTCCATGCCGACATCGAAGGCATCGTTTGCGGTGAACGCGAGTGTCGCGGTCCGCGGCACGGTGCCTTTCGCGACTTCCTGGTCGTTCACGCGGATGACGACATCGGCCGCACCGCGTGGCTTCGGAATCGTGGTCTCCACCTCGATCTTCACCTTGCCGGTCGGCAGCGCCGCTGCCGACTCGAGCCGCGTCCGCTCGATCTCGAACAGGTTGTACTCGTAGTGCAGCTTCCCCTCGTCCACCCACAGCGCGACACCGCCCGAGAATGCGCCGAGCGCGTACAGGACGCCTGACGAATCCGGCTTCAGGTCGGCCTCGATCGTGACGAGGTTGCTGCGCGCACCGACCTTCGGTCCCGCGAACTCGGGAACCCCGGTCACGTCCTGCGTGTACTTGAACTCGGTCGCCGGATTCTGCGGCGCCGACTGCGGGCTCCAGATGATCGACCACAGGCCGCCGCCGATCGGGTACACGAAGTTCGCCTGCGCTTCCCGGTCGAAAGCCTGCCTGAGTTCTGCGAGCCTGGCGGGATTCGCCGCGGCGAGGTCCTTCGCCTGCGAGAAGTCGGTGTTGAGGTCGTAGAGGAGCCACGAGTCGTTGGCGGGACTCCACGTCGCGATGCCGGCCGGCAGCCCGGACACCCACGGTATGCGCGGGCCCCAGACCGAGGCGAACCAGCCGTCCGGCGTATAGATCCCGCGATCCGCCATCACCTCGAAGTACTGCGACTGCTTGCGCCCCGGCGCCTTCGCCTCGGCGAAGCTGTACTTCAGGCTGATGCCGTCCATCGGCTGCTGCGTGACGCCGTCCACCTCCTGCGGCGCCTGGATGCCGAGGACGTCGTAGATGGTCGGGACGATGTCGTTGACGTGGTGGAACTGCGTGCGCGGCGTCCGGTCGGCCTTGATCGCCTTCGGCCAGGACACCGCCATCGGCGTGCGCGTGCCGCCGAAGTGGCTCGCGTTGAGTTTCGTGCCCTGGAACGGCGTCGAACCCGCCCAGGCCCAACCCGCGTGGTACATGTTGTCCGTCTTCGGGCTCCCGAGCGCATCCAGTCCGCCGAGGCCATCGAGCGCCTTGATGTGATCCTTGATGTCGGTCGGGATGCCGTTCTGCGCGAGCAGTTCGCTGATCGAGCCCTTCTGTCCTTCCGCGCTCGATCCGTTGTCGCCCCAGACGTAGAAGACCAGCGTGTTGTCGCGCAGCCCGAGCCGCTCCAGCTCGTCGATCAGCCGTCCGGCCTGCGTGTCGGCATGCTCGGTGTAGCCCGCGAAGACTTCCATCAGGCGACTCTGGAACGGCTTCTCGTCAGCCGGGATGTCGGCCCAGGCGGCCATCGTCTCCGCGCGCGGCGTGAGTTTCGTATTGGATGGGATCCAGCCGAGCGCCTTCTGGCGCGCGAAGGTTTCCTCGCGCAGCTTGTCCCAGCCCTGGTCGAACTTGCCTTTGTACTTGTCCGCCCACTCCTTGAAGATGTGGTGCGGGCCGTGCGATGCACCCGGCGCCCAGTAGACGAAGAACGGCTGCTGCGGGGCGATGGCATTCTGCCGCCGGATCCACTCGATCGCATCGTCCGTCATGTCCTCGGTGAAGTGATAGTTCTTCTTCTCCGGCGTCTCGATGCGGGTCGTGTTGCGGACGATCGCGGGCTCCCACTGCGAGGACTCGCCCGCGAGGAATCCGTAGAAATAATTGAACCCGACGAGACGGCCCGTCGGCCAGCGGTCGAACGGCCCCTGGGCGGTCGTCTGTTCCGCCGGCGTGTTGTGCCACTTGCCGAACGCGGCCGTGTTGAAACCGTAGTAACCGAGCACCTTCGCGACCGAGGCCGTGGTCGCCGGCCAGTGGCCGGTGTAGCCGTCCCAGTCGTTGGCAAGCTCGGCGATCTGGCCGAAGCCGGACCGGTGGTGATTGCGGCCGGTCAGCAACGCCGCCCGCGTCGGCGAGCACATGGCCGCATTGTGGAAACGGTTGTAGGAGATCCCGCTTTCCGCGATGCGCGACAGCGTCGGCGTATGGATCGGGCCGCCGTACGTGTCGGGCAATCCCGGCCCGACATCGTCGAGCATGATGACGAGCACGTTCGGTGTTCCGGCCGCCAGGCGTCGTACCGGCTTGGCGGGCGAATAGACGGATTCCGCGATGGTCGGACCCGCCTTGCTCGCCGAGGGAGGATCCGGAAACGGCAGCGTCTCCTGACTCCATCCGGCCGTCGACCACGCGCACAGGGCCATGGCGCACACGACGCCGGGTAGCAGGACACGTCTCATGATTCCCCCAAATTCAGCTGGACTCGCAGCAGGTGGCGCTGCGATCACCGAAGTCTACCAGTCGCCTTCGGAGGGTTGCACGCCACGAGCGTCGAAGCATCCAAGGCCATTACGGGGCCTTGTCATTGCGTCGCGGCCGCGCTGGCGCGTCATGCCGCCGGCGGCAGCGCAAGCTGCGCACCCACGGCGCGGAAGCGCGCTTCGGCGTGCAGCGAGAGCCCGCCCGCGCGGGCCGCACCATTCGGGCTGCCCTCCTGCGGCCACCGAGCGGGAACCCTCCGCAGCGTGAACCGCTTCTGCCCGGCCCCGGGGCCTACCGCAATCCGGTACGTGATGGAATGCCCGATCAGGTCGTCCAGTGACCCCGCTTCGCCGGCGCACGTAAGCCAGGCGTTCTCGAGGTCACCCTCGATGAGACCGTGCTGCTCCAGCGAGCGGCCGATGCGCCGCAGTTGCATCCGCAACCGCACTGCTTCGTGTCATCAGCAGTGAGGGCAACCAGGCGTGCCCACGCCAGTCGCGCTATGCGGCACTGAGTGGCTTGATGCGCGAGATGTCCTTCTTGACGGCCCTCGCGGCGTCCCACAGATCCACGGCGCGCTGCGCATTCAACCAGAACTCGGGCGTGTTGCCGAAGAGACGCGCCAGGCGCAGAGCCATATCCGGACTGACAGCCCGGCGCCCTCGCAGCAACTCGTTCACGGACTGGCGTGACACGCCAATCGCCTCTGCAAGCCCAGCAACCGTGAGGCCGTAGTCGGACAGGAAATCCTCTCGCAGCATCTCGCCCGGGTGGGTGGGCCTGCGACTGATTCCTGTATTCGAGAAACTCATGAGCGAATCTCCAGACTAATGGTAGTCGCAGAATTCAACGTCGTACGCATCCCCGTCTACGAAGCGAAAGCAGATCCGCCACTGATCGTTTACCGAGATCGAATGCTGACCCTTTCGATCCCCCGTAAGCGCATGGAGCCGATTGCCGGGTGGCACTCGGAGGTCGTCCAGGTTCGTGGCGAGGTCGACGTACTCCAGCTTTCGGGCAGCTCGTTTCGCAATGTCAGTCGGAACCCGCTTGCTCCTGCCATTGGCGTAAAGCTCCCGCGTGCGACGGTCTGCAAACGTCCTTATCACGAGGCGAGTGTAATGCGTCACGTGACGCATGGCCAACGCTGGCGATTGCCGTGCGACACCCGG
>JAGOXN010000305.1 GCA_018059685.1 Steroidobacteraceae bacterium
ATTGCGCATGGTGATGCAGCCGTGTTCCTCGCCCGCACTCATGAGTGCCACGCGGGACATCGTGCGGGTGCCGGACGCCGTCCCGGCCGGGGCCGGGATCGGGTTGCCCGCCTGTGCCACGATGGTCACCCGCTCGGCCAGTTCCGTCGCGACCCGCGACATCCGCAAGGTGACCGAGGAAGGCGGCACCAGTTTCGCGCTCGATCAGGTCTCGGGCGAAGAACTGGCGAGCGGCCAGATCGCGCCGCGCGAGGTGACAATCCGATTTCGCCACATCTGATCACGAACCGTGCAGGCGGTCGAGCAGCAGCTCGAACTCTGGCATTGAGCGCAGACTGGCGAGCGCGGGATCGGTGCGTGCCCACCAGGTGCGGCGCCAGCCCGTGGCAGCGGCTTCCTCGAGACGCGCCAGGGCATTCGTCGTGTCGCCCTTGAGGGCGGCGAGTGCCGCGCGCTGGTAGGGAATGCCCCAGTAGCGCACGCCGCGCTGCTGCGCCTCCAGCAGGAATCGGTCGACGCGATCGATGAGCTGCCTGCGTTCAGCGAGGCGCTGCGTCGCGGAGTACGACCACGCGAGGCAGGACGGCGCCGTCTCCAGTCCCCAGCGAATCATCCACAGGTCGTTGAGCGCGCTGTCGGGATTCTCGGCAAGTACGCGATCGTAGAGTTCGATGGCCTTGCCGGCTTCCCCAGCAAGGGCCATGAGATTCGCAGCGTCCATCATCAGGTAGCGGTTGCGCGGATCGACCGACGCGAGGGATTCCGCGATCGAGGCCAGTTCTTCCCGATTGCCCGCCAGCAGCGCCAGGTATGCCTGCGCCGTCAGGAAGGCCTGGCTGCTCTGCGCCAGCCGTGCCGCCTCCGCGAGCTGCCGTCGCGCGGCCGTTTCCATCCCGGAATCGAGCAGCAGTGTCGCGAGCTGGACGCGCAGGTCGGACCGTGATGGGTCGAGTGCCAGGGCCGCCTCGTAGTGGGCGATCGCCTGCCCGAGGTCGCCGCGCGAGGTCGCGATCAGTGCGAGTGTCCAGTGCGGATTCGGATGCCGTGGCGCGAGGGTCACGGCTCGCGACGCGGCCTCGATCGCGGCCCGGTTGCGGCCGAGCGCATCGAGCGTCAACGCACGGCGGACGTGCAGGATGGCATTGAGCGGATCGATTTCGAGCGCCCGGTCCAGTTCGACGAGCGATTCGCGCGGCCGGGCGTCTGCCAGGAGCGCAATGCCGAGCCACAGGTGCGCCTTCGCGTCGTTGGGCGCGAGCTCGATCGCTCGCGCGAGGTTGACGCGTGCCTGGACGAAGTCACCCTGTTCGAGTCTCGCCCATCCGAGCAACGCGTGCGCGAAGCCGAACGCGGGATCGATCTCGAGCGCCTCGTCCACGAGCGGCAGCACCAGATCGAGCGTCTCCGAAAACTGGCGATTCGCGAAATAGAACTCGGCGACGTGTACATCGGCCAGCGCCGCGTAGGCCGCTGCGAACGCAGGGTCTGCTTCGATGGCTTGCTGGAAATAGCGCTCGGCTTCCTCCAGTGCGAACGGCGTGCGCTCCGAGAAGCGCTGCTGGCCGAGCATGTAGTAGTCATAGGCGGTCGGGCTGCGGGTGCCCGCGCGACTGCCGCGTATGCCAGGGTCGCCAACGAGTGCGAGGCCCACGGCCCCGGCGGCCGCCCCCGCGATATCGGCGGGAAGCCGTGCCATGGCTGCCGCCGGGCGCTCGAACGTTCGCGACCATTTCTCGTAACCGGACTCGCTCTCGACCAGGACAGCCACCACCCGGATCCGATCCCCGACGCGACGCACGCTCCCCTGCAGCACGTGATCGACGCCGAGCCGTCGACCCATTGCTGCCGCGTCGTCCCCGTCACGCGCGGCGACACGAGCGGAGTCACGTGCCGCCACGCGGAGATCTCGAACCTGACCGAGGGCGTTGGTGAGTTCCTCGACCAGTACATTTGCGAGGTAGGACTGGCTGCGGTCGTCGCTCAGGTCGTCGAAGCCCAGAACTGCAATCGAGCTGCCGCGCCGCGACTGCCACTTGGGCCAGTAGTACCCGCCGACGGCGACCAGCAGTACCAGGGCGCCGACGAGTGCCGCGTAGACGACTCGATGCCGGTCGGTGTGTGCATGTCGGACGGGTGCCGGATCCCGCCGCAGCATTTCCGCGGACGGCGACGGCACGGGGCCCGCACCGGCTGGCTCGGGCTCGAGCGGCGTGACGGATGCAACCAGCCGGTAGCCTCGACGCGGCACGGTCTCGATGTACGTCGGCGTGCGCGAGTTGTCGCCCAGCACGCGTCGCAACTGGGCGATGGCCTGGTAGACCGACTGCGAGGTGACGATGACGCCCGACCAGACGTCTGCCTCGAGTTCCGCTTGCGACACGACCGCTCCCGGCTGGCGGGCGAGTCGCCGCAAGACTTCCATCGTGCGGGGTTCGATCTTGACCTGTTCGTCGCCATGCACGAGCAGGTCGCGCGTCGGGACCACGACCCAGTCGCCGACACGGAACGACACCGCGTTGCACCCAGGCGAACCTGTTGACCGGTTCATCGCCTGACCCTGGACAGTCCGGAGTCCGAGTATACGCAGGCGCAGCCGACAGATCAGCGAGTGGAGGTCGGCACGCAGACCGGCACGCTGCTTCGTCACGTGACCGCGCGGGTGCGACTGCGGCATGCAGGGTGCCGCCATTCGTCGCCCATCCCAGCCTCACTGAGCCATCGCGCCATGACGTGAACGTGCGGGTGGTGCACGCTGGTGTCGGATGTGGACTGAGTCCCGTTCACAACAACCGCGCCGGGTTGCAGCCAGTTGACCTTGAGCGTCCCGCCTGCAAGCCCGTCGAGAAATTCATCAGCGCGAATTCAGGTCTCCCTCAGGTCTTTCGTCGCTGCGTCATCGTCCAATCGCCCGACCCAAACACTGGGGAGGGGATGCCGATGAGTGCCGATGGCAGTGTCGCGTTCGTACCGGTCGTCACGGGCAGTCGGGAGGTGCATCGAGACCGGGCGAGAGCACCGACCGGGAGCGCGGCAGGTCCGCGGCTGGACGTGGATTCAGAGATCGAAGTGCGCTTCGCCGTGCTCGCTGCACGCTACGGCGAGATGCTGCAGCGCTTCCTGCTCGGGCTCTCGCACCGCCGGGAGGTGGCCGAGGACCTCGTGCAGCAGTTGTGGCTCAAGCTGCTGGAAGCCGCGCGGGCCGGCCGCTTCCTCCCGGAAGATGATCCGGCGCTGCGCAGTTACCTGTTCGCGGCCGCCCGCAATCTGTTCCTGGACGAGTGCGTCCGCAAGCATTGCTCGTCGCGTACAGCGACTTGCGACCCGGCAACCCTCGACGACCTGGCCGGGAGCGGTCTCGACGACTGCGCAGTCGAGCCCGAGGTTGCCTACGACCGTGAGCGGGTCAACGTTGGAATCCAGCGGGCGATCGGACGATTGCCCAACGCGCAGCAGGTCGTGATCCGCCTGTGGATGGCTGGTGCGAGCATCGAGCGGATGATGACCGTCACCCGCGCCTGCCGGGACACCGTGCTCAGCCGTAAGAAGTACGCGCTCAGGCGATTGAAGGTAGCACTCGGTGATCTGCGCCCGGCCTGACGGCCTGGGCGGTTCTCCAGACGTGCACTCGGGAAACGCGGGTGCGGTGAGTTCCCGATCTCCTTGGTTGGCTGGTCTTCGCCGGCTTTGCGCCAGTGGTTGGGAGTGGCTCGAATGTGGGGTCGTAAACCAGAGTGTCGTCGCTGATCGTTTGTGTCACAGCAGCCGTCCAGCAGTCTCACGCCTGCCGAAGGCCGTGACGTTACGGCCGGTCTCACATCCCCGTTT
>JAGOXN010000306.1 GCA_018059685.1 Steroidobacteraceae bacterium
ACGGCGCAGATGGCGGCGGCACGCGCGCAGTACCTCGCCGACCAGGCGACTCCATCGATGGCCGGGGACCTGCTGGCGCAGGTGGAGCACTAGGGGCATTGCCCGCGCGCAGCCTGCAGCGGCCCGCGCCGGCGGCGGGACGCCGGTGCTGCCTTGGGTGAGTGCGATATTCAACGGGAGACAGGGCGCATGGCCAATCCAGAATTGAGTTTCGTCGTGATCGGCGCGGGAATGTCCGGCATCCTCGCCGGCATTCGCCTGCGCGAGGCAGGCTACGAAAAGGTGACGATCGTCGAGAAGGGCGCGACCCTGGGGGGCACCTGGCGTGAGAACCGTTACGCCGGCCTCTACTGCGACGTGCCCGCGCATGCCTACACGTATTCCTTTGCCCCGAACCCGGACTGGAGCAGTTACCTCGCGCCCGGGCCCGAGATCCAGCGCTATTTCGAGAATGTCGCCGACCGCCACGGACTGCACGAGATCATTCGCTGCAACGAGGAGGTCCTCCGCTGCTGCTGGCGCGACGGGCAATGGCGGGTCGAGACCCGGAGCGGCGCCCGCTACGACGCCGACGTCGTCATTGCCGCCACCGGCGTGCTGCACCATCCGCGCATGCCGGACATCGAGGGACTCGGCTCGTTCGCGGGCGAGAGCTTCCACAGCGCGCGGTGGCCCGACGGGATCGACCTCGCGGGCCGGCGCGTCGGCATCCTCGGCAGCGGTTCCACGGGCGTGCAGCTCGTCTCTGCGCTGGCTGGAGTTGCGGCACAGGTCAAGCAGTTCTCGCGCTCGCCGCAGTGGATCATGCCGGTCGAGAACCCGTCGTATACGGAGGAGCAGCGGAGAGCCCTGCGCGCGGACCCCGCCCTCGTCGACGCGATCCGGTTCGACGAGACCTATCTCGCCAATGTCGAGCGCTTCACCGACGCCGTGGCCCATCCGGACTCAGACGCGATGCACATCATCGAGCAACTGGTCCTGGAGAACCTCGAGAACAGCGTCAAGGATCCGGTGCTGCGCGAGAAGCTGCGCCCGAACTACCGCGCGGCCTGCAAGCGCCTCGTGTTCTCGCCGGATTACTACCAGGCCGTCCAGCGACCGGGCGTCGAGGTGATCACGGAGCGCATCCGGCACATCGAACCCGCGGGGCCGCGGACGGCGGACGGCGTGCTCCACGAGCTCGACGTGCTGATCCTCGCGACGGGATTCCACGCCGATCGCTACATGCGTCCGATGGACATCGTCGGGCGCGACGGAGTCCGTCTGGAGGAATTCTGGGCCCGGCGACCCCACGCGTACCTTGCGATCGCGATGCCCGGCTTTCCGAATCTGTTCATGCTCAATGGGCCTGGTGGTCCGGTCGGCAATTTCTCGCTCATCGACATCGCCGAGCGGCAATGGAGCTACATCGCCCAGCTCATCGAGCGTATCGATGCTGACGGGTATCGCGAGATCGAGGCCAGGCGCAGTGCACTCGCCGAGTACGAGGAGCGGCGCATCGCCGCAGCGCGGCGCACCATCTTCGGGTCGGGGTGTGCGAGCTGGTATCTCGACGCCGAGGGTGTGCCCAATACCTGGCCGTGGAGTTACCAGGCGTTCGCGGACGCGATGACAAGCCCCGACCTCGCCGCCTTCGACTTTCGCGGCGGGTCGGTTCGGGGCCCTGCGGAGTCACCGCGTCGAGGCTGACTCCCTCGGGCACCTGTGGCCCGGCGGCATCGCGACGCGTGACTCGGGGCGGCGTCAGGCCTGGGGCGCCTTCCTCGATGGCGGCAGGACGCCTTCGGGCGCACCGGGAAGGCCGTAATAATAGTGTCCGGCGATGAGGCCGCCGTCGACGATCAGCTCCGTCCCCATGCAGAAGCTCGAGTCGTCGGACGCCAGGAACACGAAGCAGTTGGCCGCCTCGACGGGCTCGGCGACCCGTTGCGCCGGGAACCAGGACATCCCGCGATTGATCGCCTCGGTCGGTGCGCCCTGCGGATTGACCATCGGCGTGTTGATGCTGCCGGGGTGCACGGAATTGACGCGGACGCCATGCGGCCCGAGCTCGAGCGCGGCAACCTTCGTCATCCCGCGTACGGCGAACTTCGAGCTCGCGTAAGCGATGAGCGAGTTGGCCGGGGAAATGCCGTCGCACGAGGAGTTGTTGACGATCGAGCCGCTGCGCCGCCCGATCATGTGCGGGGCGACGGTGCGCATCCCGATGAACGTGCCGACGGCATTGACCTCGAACACCCGGCGGAAGTCGTCGGCAGTCGTCGTACTGAGGTCCTTGAACATGAGGATGCCCGCGTTGTTGACCAGCACGTCGACGCGCCCGTGCCGCGCGATCACCTCGTCGACGATCTCCCGCCAGCGAGCCTCATTGGTCACATCGTGCCGGTATGCCGTAGCGGACGGCCCGATCGCCTGGGCGGTCGTCTCGACATCGGGCAGGATGTCGGTCAGGGCGACCGTGGCCCCTTCTTCCACGAAGCGGCGTGCAATTGCCGCGCCCATCCCGCGCGCGGCACCCGTCACGATCGCCACCTTGCCTGTCAATCTTGCCATGCCGTTTCTCCCGAGTGTTTCGTTGCCGATGGTGTAATGCCGGACGTGCAGGCACGCCGTTCAACGCAGCTCGATGGTCACCTCGCCGATGCTCCCAGCCGAGTAGCCGAAGCCCGGGCCTGCACCGGCGGGGTAGGCGCCTGCCGGCGAACCCATGTCGATGCCGACGTTGAAGGTCTCGTCGATCGTGAACAGTGAGGGCGGGCTCGCCGGAATGCCGTCGGACGCGACACGCGTGCCGTCGACCACGAGGTGCAGTGTTGCGCCCTTGGCGTAGCCGGGACCTGCGTAATCGAAGTCGACCCGCAGTGCGCGCGTGCCAGCAGCGAGGGGTTCGCCTGCCAGGGTGACCGTCTTCAGATTGAACATCCGATACGTGAACGTGGGTCGCCGTTGCGGGTCGATGTAGAGCGACCAGCCGGCTGACCTGCCGCCAATAGCTGCGACCACGCCCTGCGTGCCGTCGTCGACATCGAGGTTGGCGAGGAGCGACCAGGATCGGTTCATCATGTGGGGGACTGCCTTCTCCGGAACGCCCGTCGTGCCTGCATGATAGGTGGCGCTCTTCACGCCTTCCGCAAGGTCCGGCAGGCCACTCGGTCCCAGCTGGAAGCCTCGCAGCGGCAGCACCTGGTTGGCTGCGGCTTCCGTCATGAACAAGGCCTGCAGTTCCGCGAGCTTCGCGGGTTGCCCGGCGGCGAGGTCGTGCGCCTGCGAGTAGTCCGACCTGAGATCGTAGAGTTCCCAGCGATCCGCATCGAACGGCGGATCGCGCGTCAGGTAGACCGCCTGCCACGGCAGCCGACTGTGAAACGCCGATGCCATCCAGCCGTCGTGGTAGATGGCGCGATGGCCGAAGACCTCGAAGTACTGCGTGCGGTGCCGCTCGGCGGCGTTGGCGTCGTCGAACGTATAGACGAGGCTCGTGCCATTGATCGGCTTCTGCGGCACGCCGTTGACCTCGGCGGGCATCTTGATGCCGGTGATCTCCAGGATGGTCGGCACGATGTCGTTGACGTGGCCGAACTGGCTGCGAAGCCCGCCCTGATCCTTGATGCGGTGCGGCCAGGTGACGACCAGCGGATTCCGCGTGCCGCCGAGATGCGAGGCCACCGTTTTCGTCCACTGGAACGGCGTGTCCATGGCCCAGGCCCAGCCCGCGTTGTAATGGGCATGGGCATCGGGTCCCCCGATGCGATCGATGCCCGCGATCCTTGCAGCCTGCGTTTCGGGCAAGCCCTGGATCTTGCCCATGTAGCTG